>CAVKUW010000114.1:0-35145 GCA_963659815.1 Butyricicoccaceae bacterium | reverse complement strand
CTGTACTGTCATAGCTTGCATCAAGCACGGATATTGACATTTCAAAGGTTCCATTATCGCTGTACACAAGTCCCAGATCGTCATTCACCGCAGCCTTGTATTGATTCGGTATCCTGATCTCATACCCATCTATAACAACGGTCCCCATATAATCGGTTTCATCTTCATAACTGCCACCCGATATCTCGCGCTTGCTTAGGATCAGAATCGCAGAACATGCCGCTATGACACCAACCAGAAATGCCGCAATCACAATCATCACTGTTCTTTTCTTGCTCATCTTCTTCCAGCCTCCCTGAACAGTAATATCAAGATGCCAAACAGGATTGCGCCTGCGATCAGGATTGCAACGATCGTCCGTGCTGTATAATTTACTAAGATCCTATCACCTGCAGTATTCGTATAACAATATATGTAATCACCAGTTCTTACACCGTTTGTATCCAGGAGAACCGTCTTCGTCACCGCATTTCCATCCGCATCGCAGGCACTTACATCCGCCAGCGAATACTGTGCATGGATTTCATTTACTTTCACCAATTCCCGACTGCTGTCCGCCCCATTCCATACCTGACCTGTAAGGACGCCAATTAGCAAAGCAAGCACCACAAGCAGTAAGACGCCTGTGAGTACAAGGCTTATCACAATTCCTTTCTTCGATTTCTTTCTATCTGTATTCTGTTCTTCCTTATTCTGTTCTTCCTCATCTGGCTCAAGTGCTTCGCCCTTTGCCTCTTCTATTTTTTGTATTTCATTGTCTGCCACTTCTGTACCCTTCAGCAGATAATCTATGCTTACCTGAAACAACTCCGACATCTTCAAAAGCTTGCCAACATCCGGCAATGATTTATCCAGCTCCCACTTCGATACAGCCTGTCTGCTGACCTCCATGTACTCGGCAAATTCCTCCTGTGTCATATTCTGTTTCGTTCTCAGTTCTGCCAGTCGTTCACCTATCAATGTACTATCATCCTCGCTACTTTATTTTATGTCTGCACGCAGTCGCGCTATCTGAGATTTTATCTATTTTGTCGTAAAATGTCTACATCTTTGCGGTTTCCCTTGCGCAACTTGTGGTAGCATCGCACATTTTAGCCAAAAAAAGAAGAAGTATTAAACTTCTTCTCATATTTATATAAATTGTAATTTATATAACTGATTCTCTTTTATAATCCGTTACATCACTGCCTATTTTACTGTATAAAGTTTTCATATCTAGTTCTTTGTTTTTAAGTGCTAATAATTCATTATTTGTAGCACCAACAAATTCAACAAAATCAACTCTACCATTTTTTGTATTTAATGTCTGAAACTGTGTATCTGGTATTGTAATAAACCCTGTTATATTTGAAATTTTTCTTGAATCAACACCTGCTGTTTGTCCTGTATATAGATATTCAAATGTATTGAATATTTCATCGTTTTCAAAAGTAATTCGTGCAATTTGTTGTAACAATCCACAAACACATTTGATTTCTTGCTCTTCATCTACACGGTTGTCTTTTTTTAATTTGAAAGTAAATTCCATTCCGTAACCACTCCACTCTTTATCTTCACTTTCTTTTTCATAAAGTTCTGATAATCCGTAGGTTACAAAGTGCCAATAATCCCCACCGTCAAATACACTTATGCCATCAAGTGGATCTGGTCCTCCAAATTTCCATTTAATTAAAGCTGCATAATGTTTTGGATTATCCTGACCAGGATATATTCTTTTTGCCTCCTCATCGATTGCATCCCAACCAGGAGCCTCAATCTCTTGCTTCTCTTCTTGCTTTTTATTTTCTTTCTTATTTTTATTAAATAATCCCATAATCGTATCTCCCTTCAAATTACCATTTATCAGGCTGATTATATCATTATCTTACTTTTTCAAAAATTAAATCAATTCTTTAATTTGCTCTTTTAATTTTGGAATATCCTCTATTAAAGTATTCCATACAATCTCAAGGTCCACATTCTCATAATCATGTGCATGCAAATTTCTCATTCCTTTTATTGCGTGCCATGGTATTTCATTATGATTACCAATAAAATCTTCTGATAACCGACCAACCAATTCACCTATTTGAATAATACACATATTACATGAATATTGAAACGAAATATCACTCTCGTATTTTTCAAAACTACAATTATATTTTTCTTTCAGCAATTCTATATCATCGCAATATCCAATAATCTTTTTAAGCACTTCTATATCACTATTCTTCATAAAGAACCACTCCTTCACTTTGGATATTGTCTAAAAAATCTTTATCCTTTATTCCTGTTGTGACGACATCAACATGACAATTAAGCGCATTCTCCAAATCATACACAAATGCCATATATTTTATCAAACTTGTCATCTTTCCCTTATCTACATATAAATCAACATCACTATCATCATTTGCTTCTCCTCTTGCATAAGAACCAAATAAACACATTCGAGATATGCCATGTTTCTTAGCAACTGGTATCGTTTTTACTTTTATTTCTTCAATTGTATAACACATGTTGCACACCTCCTATATTCACATAATTATATCATAACAAACGAAATGCTTTCTCTTATATTATACACAATTTCTAAAAAATAAAGAAGCCCCTGCTACTGTTATGGAACAGTAACAGAAGCTTCTTTTTTATAAAACTAATTAAGTTCTATTCACCAACGTGTACGGTGTATTACTTATTAGCGATTGCAGCCTGAGCAGCAGCAAGTCTAGCGATAGGTACACGGAATGGTGAACATGATACATAATCAAGACCAATCTTGTGGCAGAACTCAACTGATGAAGGATCTCCACCGTGCTCACCACAGATACCGATATGAAGCTTTGGATTTACTGGCTTACCAAGCTTAACGGCTGTCTCCATAAGCTTACCAACACCTGTCTGGTCAAGCTTAGCAAATGGATCGTTCTCGAAGATCTTAGCATCATAGTAAGCATTGAGGAACTTACCAGCATCATCTCTTGAGAAACCGAATGTCATCTGAGTCAGATCGTTTGTACCGAAGCAGAAGAAGTCAGCTTCCTTAGCGATCTCATCAGCTGTAAGAGCAGCTCTAGGAATCTCGATCATTGTACCAACTTCGTACTTCAGATCTACGCCTGCAGCAGCGATCTCAGCGTCAGCAGTCTCAACAACTGTCTTCTTAACATACTTAAGCTCCTTAACCTCACATACAAGTGGGATCATGATCTCTGGCTCAACATTCCAATCTGGATGTGCCTTCTTAACTTCGATAGCTGCACGGATAACTGCCTTTGTCTGCATCTTAGCGATTTCTGGATAAGTAACAGCAAGACGACATCCTCTGTGACCCATCATTGGGTTGAACTCATGAAGTGAGTTGCAAAGAGCCTTGATCTCATCAACTGTCTTATTCTTAGCCTTAGCAAGCTTCTCGATATCAGCTTCCTCTGTAGGAACGAACTCATGAAGAGGTGGATCCAGGAATCTGATTGTAACAGGATTTCCTTCGAGTGCCTCATAGAGTGCCTTGAAGTCATTCTGCTGATATGGAAGGATCTTCTCCAGAGCTTCTTCTCTCTCTTCTACTGTATCAGAGCAGATCATCTCACGGAATGCTGCGATTCTCTCTGGATCGAAGAACATATGCTCTGTACGGCAAAGACCGATACCTTCTGCACCAAGCTCACGAGCCTTCTTAGCATCTGCTGGTGTATCAGCATTTGTTCTAACCTTCAATGTTCTATACTTATCAGCCCATGCCATAACTCTACCGAATGTACCAGCGATAGAAGCATCAACTGTCTTGATAACTCCATCATAGATGTTACCTGTTGTACCATCGATTGAAATGAAGTCACCTTCCTTAAATGTCTTACCTGCAAGTGTGAACTGCTTGTTGTCCTCATCCATAACGATGTCGCCACAACCAGATACACAACATGTACCCATACCACGAGCAACTACGGCTGCGTGAGATGTCATACCACCACGAACTGTCAGGATACCCTGAGCAGACTTCATACCTGTGATATCTTCTGGAGATGTCTCAAGACGAACAAGAACTACCTTCTCGCCTCTAGCTGCCCATGCCTCTGCATCGTCAGCTGTAAATACAACCTTACCACATGCAGCACCAGGAGAAGCACCAAGTCCCTTACCCATAGGTGTAGCTGCCTTAAGAGCTGCTGCATCGAACTGTGGGTGAAGAAGTGTATCAAGGTTACGAGGATCGATCATAGCTACTGCTTCTTCCTCTGTCTTATGTCCCTCATCAACAAGGTCACAAGCGATCTGAAGAGCTGCCTGAGCTGTTCTCTTACCATTTCTACACTGAAGCATGTAAAGCTTCTTGTTCTCAACTGTGAACTCCATATCCTGCATATCATGGTAGTGATTCTCAAGTGTCTCACATACCTGAATGAACTCTGCATATGCCTCTGGGAACTCCTGCTCCATCTGAGCGATTGGCATTGGTGTACGAACACCGGCAACTACGTCCTCGCCCTGTGCGTTGATCAGGAACTCACCCATAAGCTTCTTCTCACCTGTTGCAGGGTCACGAGTAAATGCAACACCTGTACCAGACTCGTTGTTCAAGTTACCGAATACCATAGGCATTACGTTAACGGCTGTACCCCATGAATAAGGGATATCGTTATCTCTTCTGTATACGTTTGCACGAGGGTTATCCCATGAACGGAATACTGCCTCGATAGCAAGCTTCAACTGCTCTACAGGATCTGAAGGGAAGTCTGTACCAAGCTGATTCTTGTACTCAGCCTTGAACTGCTCTGCAAGAGTCTTAAGATCTGCTGCTGTAAGCTCAACGTCGAACTTAACACCCTTCTCTTCCTTCATCTTGTCGATGAGCTGCTCGAAGTACTTCTTACCAACTTCCATAACAACGTCTGAGAACATCTGGATGAAACGTCTGTAAGAATCATATACGAAACGCTCGAATGCTGGATCTGGGTTACCAGCGATCATAGCTGCAACTACCTCGTCGTTCAAACCGAGGTTCAGGATTGTATCCATCATACCAGGCATAGAAGCTCTGGCACCTGAACGTACAGAAACAAGCAATGGATTCTTGAGATCGCCAAACTTCTTGCCGTTGATCTCCTCCATCTTCTTAACACCTTCCATAGCCTGAGCCATGATCTCATCGTTAATCTTACGACCATCCTCATAGTACTGTGTACAAGCTTCTGTTGTAATTGTGAATCCCTGTGGTACTGGAAGACCAATTGTTGTCATCTCTGCAAGGTTGGCACCCTTACCACCAAGAAGATTACGCATGGTCATGTCGCCTTCGCTAAACATATAAACCCACTTGTTTGCCATTTGTCATATACCTCCTAAGTAATCAAATTTCTGCGATAGCAGACTATGGCACGTCCCCATCACACTGCAAGAAATTATAACATAATTTTCACAATTGATAAAGGCATTTTTATAAATATTTAGTAAAATTGCAATAAAAATACGCGAAAAAAAAGACAATTGGTTTCACAGACGCATTTTGTCTGGAAATCAACTGTCTTTTTATGTATCTTTTTGCCTATTCTGCCACATCTAAAGCCGTATCGTCGGTCGGCGTCTCTGTCTCTTCGGTCGGAGTTTCCACATCTGCCTTCTTCGGTGCATCTCCCACCCGTTCAAATACCATACTCTCTGTATCCATCGAAACAGTAAGCATGCCATCCTCTACGGTAAAGGCAATCTCTTCATCCTCCGAATAAAGCATGCCTTCTTTCCAGTTAAACTGCTCCGTCTCCTCCCCGAAGCCAAGACTTGCCGTTCCATCCGGATACAGGGTCAGTGTCATCGAATCAAGTCCATACGATACGATATCGTCATGGGAATAGCTGTCCTCTCCTGACTCCATCGAATACAGATGATATACGCCGGAAGCCGAATCCTTCTTCTCTGATTTTGCACAGGCTGCGAAAATGCACATACAGCCAACAAGTAAAAATGAAAGTACGATCATGCGAAGCGCCGTTCGTCGTGTTCTCATGCTGCCGTCCTCTCGTACAACTTAGTTTCTATATAACCTATGCGTAAATCCTCTGTTTAGAACTTATTTTTCATAGCAGGAAAATACCGCCTGTTTCTTCTCATCGGAAAGCTTTGGTGTGATAAGGCTCACAACCGGCACGATGAAAAGTCCGGCAAGCATTGCAAATGCGCCACAGTTGATCGGTGACTGCAAAACAGTCGGGAAGGATTCTCTTGCAAGCATATTTGCTACCATGATGCCACTGCCGAATAAGAAGTTCACAAGCACGGCTGCCTTCGTCACGCCCTTCCAATACAGGCTGTAGATAAACGGTGCAAGGAATGCGCCTGCAAGCGCGCCCCATGAAATACCCATAAGCTGTGCGATAAATGTCACGCCGCTCTTATACTGTACAACCGCGATCACAGCGGAGATTGCGATAAATACAACGATGAAGATACGCATGATAAATACCTGTTTTTTCTCTGTCATCTCCTTCACGATCGTGCCACGGATCATATCCAGCGTCAGTGTCGAAGAAGATGCGAGCACCAATGACGACAATGTGGACATGGATGCAGAAAGTACCAAGATTACAACAACCGCGATCAAAAACGGAGATAACTTCTCGATCATCGCCGGGATGATCGCATCATAGCCCTGTGTCGCGATGTCAATATCATACAGTCTGCCGAAGCCTCCAAGGAAATAACAGCCACCGGCTACAATGATTGCGAAGATTGTGGATATTAAGGTTCCTTTTCCGATTGACTTCTCATCCTTGATCGCATAGAACTTCTGTACCATCTGAGGAAGTCCCCATGTGCCAAGCGACGTCAGGATTACAACACACAACAGACCGAACGGATCCGGTCCGAAGAACGATGCAAATGCACCCGGTGTGGATGTTGCCTGTACATCCTCCACACGTGCCAGTGCATCAATCGCCTGCATGAATCCACCATTTGATTTTAATACCGATGCAATGACTGCAATGATTCCAACGATCATGATACAGCCCTGGATAAAATCGTTGATGGCTGTCGCCATGTAACCACCTGCGATCACATAGATTCCGGTAAGCACTGCCATCACGATGATGCATACGGTATAATCCAGATTAAATGCCATACCGAATAATCTCGAAAGTCCATTGTAAAGCGATGCCGTATATGGAATCAGAAAAACAAATACGATCAGGGACGCTAAGATCTTAAGCATCTTCGAATCAAACCGGACACCGAAGAATTCCGGCATCGTCTTACTCTCCAGATGCTGGCTCATCGTTCTCGTCCGTCTGCCGAGCACATTCCATGCAAGCAGGGAACCGATAAACGCATTTCCAAGTCCGATCCATGTCGAAGCAAGACCGAACTTCCAGCCGAACTGTCCGGCATATCCGATGAAGATAACCGCCGAAAAGTAGGAAGTTCCGTATGCAAATGCGGTCAGCCATGGTCCGACGCTTCTGCCTCCCAATACAAATCCGTTGACATCGGTTGCATGCTTCCGGCAGTACACGCCGACACCGATCATCACTCCAAAAAATACAAGTAACATGATAATTTTAATCGCCATTTTCTCTCTCCTTTTTCTTCTGTCTGGTGATTGTAAATCCCGCTCGATTTAGTCCTTCATTTCTCCATCGCGTTATTGCGTAACGCTTTACTGCATTAAAGTATTTTGGTTAAAAGAAAAGGGATGCCGACAAGCATCCCTGTCTCTTACGCTCTTTTAGTATTCAAATTTCTTCTCGAAGTAAGCCTTCAGATCTTCGATCTTCACACGCTCCTGCTCCATCGTATCACGATCACGGACAGTTACAGCGCCGTCTGTCTCAGACTCGAAATCATAAGTCACACAGAATGGAGTACCAATCTCATCCTGTCTTCTGTAACGCTTACCGATATTTCCTCTGTCGTCGAACTCGCAGTTGTATGTCTTTGCAAGCTCCATGTAGATCTTCTCTGCGCCCTCGTTCAGCTTCTTAGAAAGCGGAAGCACACCGATCTTTACAGGTGCCAGTGCCGGATGGAAATGAAGTACGGTTCTCATGTCCGGCTTCTCCTCCGTTCCGATGTTCTCCTCGTCATAAGCGGCACAAAGGAATGCAAGTGTTACACGGTCTGCCCCCAGTGATGGCTCGATAACGTAAGGAATGTATTTTTCCTTCTTCTCATCGTCGAAGTACTCCATTGGCTCACCGGATGTATTCTGATGCTGTGTCAGATCGTAATCGGTACGGTCTGCGATACCCCACAGCTCGCCCCAGCCAAACGGGAACAGGAATTCGATATCCGTTGTACCCTTGCTGTAGAAGCAAAGCTCCTCAGGAGAATGGTCACGCGCACGCATCTCTTCATCCTTGATACCAAGATCCTTCAACCAGTTAATACAGAACTCTCTCCAGTAACGGAACCATTCCATATCTGTACCAGGCTCGCAGAAGAACTCAAGCTCCATCTGCTCAAACTCTCTTGTACGGAATGTGAAGTTACCCGGTGTGATCTCGTTACGGAAAGACTTACCGATCTGACCGATACCAAATGGAATCTTCTTACGGGATGTACGCTGTACATTCTTGAAGTTTACGAAGATACCCTGTGCTGTCTCCGGTCTTAAATAAACTGTATTCTTTGCATCCTCGGTTACACCCTGGAATGTCTTGAACATCAGGTTGAACTGACGGATACCGGTAAAGTTATGCTTGCCACAGCTTGGACAGCAGATATGCTTCTCTTCTACATACTGCTCCATCTGCTCGTTTGTCCAGCCATCAATGGAACCCTCGATCTCGATTCCGTTGTCAGCCATATAATCTTCGATCAATTTATCTGCACGAAAACGCTCGTGACACTCTTTACAGTCCATCAGAGGATCTGCAAATCCACCCAAGTGACCGGATGCCACCCATGTCTGTGGATTCATAAGAATGGCACAATCCACACCTACATTGTAAGGATTCTCCTGAATGAACTTCTTCCACCATGCTTTTTTCACATTGTTTTTGAGTTCCACGCCGAGGTTTCCGTAATCCCATGTATTGGCAAGTCCGCCATAGATTTCAGAGCCCGGATACACAAATCCTCTGTTCTTTGCAAGTGCTACGATTTTGTCTAATGTCTTTTCCATATTTTGTAAACCTTCCTTCCTCTCGCACCGGAGTGTGCGGATTCTTTTTATTTTTCGGTGTGAATTTCTTCACCATATGAAACATACAACATTTTACAGGCTAACGGTTCAGATTGCAACCATATTTTTGAAATTCACCATCCACAATTTTCCCGCCGCGGACTTTTACAGAGACGATAATATTTCCAGCGACTTGAATTCCCGGTCGACATACGCTTCCCGGAAACGGTCTGCCACGAACTTTAATTCTGCCATCGCATCCTCACTTAACTGAAACGCATACAGCTTCGTGAGATCTGCCGACTGGATATATTGCAGGGTGTAAATAAGTGTCTCAGATACTGTCCGTGTGAGCTTCAGCTCTTTTCCACAGGTTTCACACAGAAGTCCGCCCGCCTTCGCATTGAAATATTTCAGTTCCTTCTTATTGCAGCGTACACATGTATATGCATGGATGCCCTGTCCCTCGATATCCATCAGCCGCACCTCGAACACATAGCGGATCAGCGCATTGTCCACAGTTCCCTGTTCAAGTGCCTTAAGTGTCACATAGAGCAGATTCAGCTCATTCACACAGTAGCTGCCCTCTCTTGTGTAATAGGACATAAATTCACACACATACGATGCACAACACATCTTCTCCATATCCAGAGGAAGTCCGGAAAAATATTCCCGGACCTCCGCTTTGACTAACGTATAAGAATCTCTTCCCGGAAATACGGTAAAGGTACCCATCACGAAGCTCTGGCTCGCCGCCCGGAGCTGGCTTACTGCCTTTCTGGCACCATTTGCAAACACTGTGATCTTGCCGCGCTCCTTGGTTAAGATCACAAGACGCTTATCGTACTCCTTCACAAGTGTTGCATATAAAATTATACCCGTTACCTGTATTTCCTCACGCATTATATGTTATCTCTCTATTTCTTTTCCCGGTAATGACTCATCCGGATACGCACTGCAACATAAATCACAAGCAATATGATCGCAGCAACCAGAATCCAGATCTGTACCGGAACATCCGCGATATTATAACACCGGACGTTGATCCACATCTGATTAATCTCCTTGTTCGCCGTATCATCAAAATACTGCATAACCGCACTCCGGTGCAGTACGTCCTGCGGCGGATACTGCGCAAATAGCTGCCTGCGCGTCTGCTCTTCCGGCACTGTCATAATGTAATTTTCATTTGTATCATCGCCACAGAAGAAGAAGCCAACCGGATACTCTACGGTATCCTCCTCATCATCCTCTGCTTCATAATTCCATTTCAGATAATCATAGACCGTATCGTCATCACCACCGCTGATTACGGATGTGTAACCAATGTAGTACATGTTGCGCACCGCATTGTCCGGACGTGACACAAAGTTTACAAGCGCCTCAGCCGCCTGCTGTTTCTCCGCATCCTGTCCGATTCCGCTCTGCAGCATAACCCAGCCATCAAACCACAGGTTTGTTGACTCCTTCGGCACTGCAAAATCCAGATAGAAATCATCTTCCTCCGCCTGATCCATCGCATACACGGCATCGCCGGACCACTGGTAGTTCGCAACGACCTTTCCGCTGATCATATCGGCTTTTCCGCTATCTGTCTCAAACGAATAGACGTTGCCCTGCATATCCTGCAGGATGTCCTCGACGTTCTGAATCGTGTCGGAATCCACATCGTTCATGATCTGCATCAGACGCTCTTCGTAATCCGGTGCATTTCTAAGTGACTCATCCATCAGCTCTTCTTTTCTGTAGGAACCAAGTGCCGCAAAGTAAGAATCCCGGACGTTATCCTTGATCGTAACCTGACGCTTGAACTTGTCATTTAAGAACACATCCCAGGTAGATGCTTCCTCTTCCGTCATCTTCTCTGGGTTGTACAGGACACCTGTGACGCCCCACATGTAGCCAGCCGCATATTTGCTCCAAGGCTCGCCACCAATCTCATTTTCATCAAAGGTATCCTTAATATAATCGGATACGCCCCGCACATAATAATTGTCCGGATTCTCCGTATCGTAAAATCCATCCGAAAATGGTACGAGCTTCTTCTCCGCCATCAGCTTCATGATCATGTAATCCGACGGGCAGACAAGATCATACACATCGCCGAGTGTCAGCTGGTTATACAGGTCCTCGTTCGTACCGAAGCACGAGTACTCAACCTCCACACGCTTGCCGTAGGTCTCGTAATACCACTGCGTGAAATCATCAACCATCGAATTCTCGCCGAAGATCTCCACGCCATTTTCAAGCTCCATGCGCTCTTCCTCATCCCATTCGCCGAGATCGATATATTCCTCCCAGTTGCAGACACGCAGCTTGATCACATCATCATTTCCCTGTGCGTGCGCAATCTTTGTTCCCGGCACCATCGCCAGAAATGTCATCATGGCTGCCGTTGCAACGGCCGTCACACGTTTTAATACCTTATTTCTCATTGCGGACACCTCCTTTTTCAGAAGTTGTCTTTCTGCCTGCCACATTCATGACAACCACTGCCAGAATTACGATCAGGAAGATCACAGTCGAAAGTGCCCAGAGGGCGGTCTTGATCTCTGTCTGTGAACCCTTCGTTGCATTGACAACATACGTACTGATCGTGTTGAAGGTTGCCGGCTTCGTGTAGCTTGCGATGAAATAATCATCGAGCGACAATGTAATTGCCAGTGCAAATCCGGATACAATACCCGGCATGATCTGCGGGATCACAACCTTTCGGAGTGCCATCGCCGGAGACGCACCAAGATCCATCGCCGCTTCATACATACTGCCATCCATCTGCTTTAATTTCGGGATGACAGACAGATAGACAAACGGTGCAGAAAGCACAACATGTCCGATCAGCAGCGGCACATAGCTTTCCTTGTTCATACCAAATGCAACGATCAACAGCACACAAATAGAAAAGCCCGTTACAACATCTGCATTGACTACCGGAATCTGATTAGCTGTGTTAATAAAGTTCTTCGCAAGCTTCTTCGAATAAAACGCGCCAATCGCGCCAATCGTGCCAAGTATCGTCGCAAGCAGCGATGAAATAAGCGCCAGAAGAATCGTTCCAACGATCATATCCCGAAGCTCGCCCTTCGTGAACAATGTCACATAGTTTTGTACGGAAAATCCGTGGATTGTTCCGATATTTTCGGAATCCGTAAAGCTATATACTGCCAGAATCAGAATCGGTGCATAGATCACTAACAGCATAAGAATCAAAAAGAGTTTTCCAATCGTCTTCTTCATCAGATCAGTGCACCTCCTCTTCCCTCGTTTTCGTCCGAGTATTTGTTCGTAAAGAGGGTGAAGATCAATATAATCAAAAGCAGGATCAACGCAATCATCGATCCATTGTGCCAGTCATAAGATGCAAAATAGCTTCCGATCAGGCTACCCATAATATAAGTGCTGTTATAAAGCATATCCAGCACAACATAGTTTGTCATGGATGGCAGAAATACCATCGTAACACCACTGATGATACCTGGCACGGAAAGTGGCAGTGTCACCTTCAGGAATGTCTGCACCGGATTCGCGCCAAGATCACCTGCCGCCTCGATCAGACTTGTGTCTAACTTCATCAATGTCGTGTACATCGGCAGAATCATGAATGGAAGAAAATCATACGTCATACCGATGACGGAATTTAAAAACGGATGCAGAGCAAGATTGCCCTCCAATACCGTAAGTATCTCCTTTAATGCTGTGATACGCAATGTGAAATTGATCCACATCGGCATCACGAATGCAACTAAGATCACCGTCTTATGCCGCATATTGCTGCGCGCTAAAATATACGCGATCGGATATGCAAGCAGCACGCAGACACAGGTAGTCACAACTGCCAGAGCGAAGCTGTACGCGAGTGTGCCAATCGTGTTCGGACTTGTAAAAAATGCGGACAGATTCTGCGCAGTAAACTGGCCTTGTCCGTTTGTAAACGCATAATATAAAAGAACAAACAATGGGGCTACTACAAACAGCAATAGAAAAAGTGCATATGGTATACCCAGTCCGCTCTTTGCAAAACGTGAAGAACGCATACAATATCACTCCTTTTCTATTTTTTGATGGAAAACTGGATGTGCTCCTCTGGAATGATCAGGCTGACATAGTCATCCATATTCCACAGGTACTCATCGTTGACGATGAAATCCTCATCCATATCCGTACGAACCACATAGCTGTAATGATCGCCCTTGTAGATCAGGCTGATAATATGTCCGCAGACGATACCCTCTTCCTCATTATCGCTCATGGAAATATGCCGTGGCTTGATTGCAAGCACGACCTTCAGTTTCTCATAATCAATGACTTCGCCATGTGCATCTAAAAGCACATGATCCTCGTTGAACTTAGAACCTGGAATGATCTTTGTCAGATCACACTGGATCTTTCCATCAAAGATCGTAAGCTCATAATTCTTATCCACGTCACTCTCGATCTTATTCAAAGTATGTTCCGGGATCATGATATGGATACCGTCCGGCTCCACATTCATACCAACCTGACTTCCAACCGCTGCGGTCTTTGTCGACTGGATCACGATCTCGTTCTTGCCGGATTCCACTGTGATCTCATAGTGGACACCCTTGAATACAACCGATGTAACCGTTCCGACGATTGCACCCTTCTCCGGCGTTGTGATCTCGACATCCTCCGGACGCACAACGACCTCCACCAGCCGTCCATGCTCCACGTCATCCACGCATGCAAACTCCGCCCCGCAGAAACGCACCTTAAGCTTGTCTGTCATGATGCCCGTAAAAATATTACTTTCTCCGATAAAGTCCGCGACGAACGCATTTTTCGGCTCATTATATATATCTTCAGGAGTTCCAATCTGCTGCATATGACCTTCTGACATGACAACAATCTTGTCCGACATCGTAAGTGCCTCCTCCTGGTCATGTGTTACATAGATAAAGGTAATACCAAGTCTTTCATGCATACTTTTCAGTTCAAGCTGCATCTCCTTGCGCATCTTCAGATCGAGCGCGCCGAGCGGCTCATCGAGAAGCAGGATCTCCGGCTCGTTGACCAGCGCACGCGCGATTGCAATTCGCTGCTGCTGTCCACCGGACAGGGTTGCTACCTTTCGCGTCTCGAACCCTTCCAAGTCTACCATTTCGAGAACTTTCTTTACCTTCCGCTTAATCTCGTCCTTCGGCAGCTTTTTCAGCTTTAATCCAAAGGCGATATTGTCAAAAATGTTCAAATGTGGAAACAATGCATACCGTTGAAATACCGTGTTGATGGGGCGTTTGTTTGGTGGTAGATTTCCAATCTCCTTACCATCTAACAGTATTTCTCCCTCTGTAGGAATTTCAAAACCCGCAATCATGCGGAGTGTCGTGGTTTTACCACAGCCCGAAGGCCCTAAAAACGTTACGAATTCGCCCCTTTTTACCGTAAGGTTAAAATCCTCTACAGCGACAAACCCATCCTCAAATGTTTTTGTGATGTGCTTTAGCTCAATAATGTTTGTTGAACTAGTGTTGTTTTCCAATAAACTCTCATCCTCCTTGTGTTCCTGACATCCTTATCCATGGCATTGGCGGATGCAGGCCAGATTTTTCTTCCGTATTATCTACGAAACGCATAAAAATATGCCTGTTTTTCCTTACAAAAAACAAGCATATTTTATCAGATTCATATCCTATTTACAATAAAATTTTTATCGTCTGTGATATTTTCTGTCTTCCTCTTCGTACTTCGGAGAACAGGTAAGCTGGACACCAATTTTCTTTAAGAGCTGTTCATCAACCGATGAAAGCAATACGGTTGAATGTGCCTGACAGTTTTTCAGCTTGGAAAGCTGCTCGATTGCAAGCTTTGCCTTCTCATCCTGTGCCGCTGTTGTGGAAAGCGCGATCAGAATTTCATCGGTATGCAGTCTTGGATTGTGACTGCCAAGGTACTGGATCTTCAGTCTCTGGATTGGCTCGATGGCCTCCTTGGATACCAACTGTACCTCATGTGGAATTCCTGCAAGTACCTTCAGTGCATTTAAGACTGCGGCTGCCGATGCACCAAGCAGATTTCCGGTCTTTCCGGTTACGATTGTGCCATCTTCAAGTTCGATTGCCATCGCCGGATGTCCGGTTTCTTCCTCACGTGCCAGTGCTTTCTTTGCAACCAGACGGTCATCCATAGAGACACCCGCCTGACGCAGTAAAAGCTCCAATTTATTCTTGTCATCCTTTGACTGTCCATAACGCTTTCTGTCACACAGGCAGCGATAATACCGGCGGATAATCTCCTGTGCCGATGCTTCACAGCAAGTCTGATCATCGATGATACAGTTTCCTGCCATATTGACACCCATGTCAGTCGGAGACTTATATGGGCTGCGTCCTGCAATCAGTTCGAACATCGTCGCAACTACCGGGAAGATCTCGATATCACGGTTATAGTTAACCGTTGTCTCTCCATATGCTTCTAAATGGAACGGATCGATCATGTTGACATCGTTCAAGTCTGCAGTTGCTGCCTCATAGGCAAGGTTGACCGGATGCTTGAGTGGCAGATTCCAGATTGGGAATGTCTCAAACTTCGCATAACCGGCTTTCACGCCACGTTTATATTCATGGTACAACTGCGACAGACAGGTTGCCATCTTTCCACTGCCCGGCCCCGGTGCCGTAATAACGACAAGCGGGCGCTCTGTCTCGATGTATTCGTTCTTCCCATAGCCTTCGTCACTCACAATATGAGCGATGTCACTTGGATATCCTACAATCTTATAGTGACGGTACGACTTGATTCCAAGCTCGGCAAGCTTCTTACGGAAAAGCTCGGCCGATGCCTGTCCGGCGTACTTTGTCAGGCACACACTGCCGACATAGAGTCCCACTGCCTGAAACTCATCGATCAGACGCAACACATCCATATCATACGTGATTCCATAATCGCCACGCACTTTGTTGTTCTCGATATCCTCTGCGCTGATAACGATTACAATCTCTGCCTGATCCTTCAACTGCAACAGCATCTGTAACTTTGAATCCGGCTGAAATCCCGGAAGCACACGTGACGCATGATAGTCGTCAAACAGCTTGCCGCCAAACTCCAGATATAATTTATTATCAAACTGTGCGATCCGGTCACGTATATGCTGTGACTGCATCTCTAAGTATTTCTGATTGTCAAAACCGATCTTCATCTTAATTGTCCTCCCGATATCCGTAATTCCGAAGTAAAGTGTCGCTGTCTCTCCAGTCTTTCTTCACCTTTACCCATAGCTTTAAATTGACTTTCATATCCAATAGATTTTCCATGCTGATACGCGCTTTTGTGCCAATCTTTTTAAGCATTGCGCCCTGCTTGCCGATGATAATTCCCTTGTGGGAATCACGCTCGCAGATGATCGTTGCCTCAATATCCATGCAGCTTCCATCCGGGCGTTCCTTCATCCGGTCGATCACAACGGCGATACCGTGCGGAATCTCCTTATCCAGCTGGCGCAGTGCCTGTTCGCGGATCATCTCTGCAACGATCTGCCGCTCTGGCTGATCCGTGATCGTATCCTCATCATAATACTGCGGTCCAAACGGAAGCAGCCGTTTCAATGTCTTAATAAGCTCCGCCTGATTGTGTCCGCGCAATGCGGATACCGGAACGATCGCATCAAAATCATGCACTTCCTTGTATGTGTTGATTGCATCTGCAACTGCCTGCTTATCCACCGTATCGGTCTTGTTGATGACAAGCACCACTGGTGTTTTCACCTTGCTTAACACATCAATGATATGCCGCTCGCCCGCACCGATAAATGTCGTCGGCTCCACGATCCACATGACGATATCCACCTCACTCAGTGTGGAATACGCAACATTCATCATATACTCGCCAAGCTTGTTTTTTGCTTTGTTGATACCAGGGGTATCCAGAAAAATAATCTGCCCTTCATCATCCGTGTATACTGTCTGAATCCGGTTTCTTGTCGTCTGCGCCTTGCTGCTCGTGATTGCAATCTTCTGTCCGATCAGATGATTCATCAGCGTGGACTTTCCTACGTTCGGGCGTCCGATGATCGCAACAAATCCGGATTTGTATGTCGATAAGTTATCCATATGTCTCTCCCTGTGTTTTCTTCCTAAAATACGCTCTTTACTTCTGCAAATGCATCCTTTGCATCTTCAATCCGCGCCTCGTCGCCGATCGCACAGATCACGCCGCCATCAACGGCTGCTTCCACGTGTCCGGCAAGTCCACGGATTACCTCCGGTGTCGCGCCGAGCACTTCGTCTCTTGTCTGCTGCAAATCTGCATCATCAATTCCCATCAGGTAACAGATCAGGCTGAAATTGCCCTCTGCCGATGGTGCAAGCGGTGCATCCATCTTGCTGATCGCACCGATGATATATTTCGTCATATCACGTTCGTCTGCTTCAAAATTCTTCACATACTCCGGTGCCTTCTTATAGATCTCATATGTCTCAAGCAGGTTCGGATCACGGTAGGAAGTAAAGTACGCATTTCCACTCCGGTTGAAGCTGCACATACAACCGTAGGCACCGCCCTTCACACGCACATTGATCCACAGATAATCATAGGAGAAGATACACTGCAGTACATTCAAAGCTCCGGTATATTCGTAGCCGCGCTCACAGAAATTACCGGCTGTCGCTACATACTGTACCTGACTTGCCGTCTTGAATCCCTCGTTCTTCTTTACAAGCGGGATTTCCTTTACATTCTCAAATGCAAGTCTCGTCGAGAGCTTGCAGGAAAGTCTGGTCAGACTCTCCGTCAGTGTATCCTCCGGCTTCTTGTCCGAAGTAAAGTTCACAAGCAGCGAATCTCTGCGCAAAAGCTGTCCAAGCACCTCCTGCAGATCTGCTACCAATCCCTCATACCGTTCTTCAAAATGCTCATCCAAGTCTGACAGATACATATAATAATCAACGCCCTCTGTCAGCTCCTTCACAACTCCAATTGGAGAAATATAAGAGGTTGCCCGTCCTGCTGCCGTTGTGTGTCCACTGGAAAGCATGTCATCCTTCATGGCTGCCCGTGTCTCCGCGATGATCTCCTTCAAACGTTTCTTATCTGCAAGCTTCGATGTAAATAAGATCTCCTCGACTAACTCCATCGCCTTATCAAGCTGTGCATCTAACATCTTCGCACTTACCACAAAATGTGTGACATAGCCGCCATACTCTTTCTTGTTTGTAACCGTTGTACTAAAACCAATTCCACCCGTGTACAGGTTGATCTCATTCGATAAGTCACTGTAACTGAAATGCTCCGTATCCACATATTTGAAGATCTCGGTCAAAAGCGCAATCGTCGGGAACTTGTCATAGTCGATATCATCCATACAGAAATTCAGGCTCACATATGTGATTCCATTTGTAAAGATATCATGGCTTAACACCTTGACATGCTCAATCTCCGAGATACGGTTGTTCGTTTTTCTCGCCTGCTTCTCGATATCATCGATTGCAAGCATTGGAATCTTCTTCAAATCTTCCTCTGCATCCCCGGAACTCTGGTACTCCTTCAGGTGCACCATGTTCGCACGGATCTCTTCGATATCTGCCTCCGAGAGTGTCTCCTTGTAGGCAGCAAGCCGTGCCTTTTCCCGCCGGGCGATCTCGTTGTTGAGCCCCTTCTTCGGCATCAGCAGACAATAGGTCTTGTGTGTATTCCTCAGGATATACTTGTCGATCAGTGCTTCAAAATATCCGGTCTCCACATCCTGCTTCAACGCATCATAGACTTCATTTAAGCTGAACAGATCAAGTGCTGCCGCATCATCATAGAGCCATGTGGAAAATGCATTTAACCCAAGCATCAGTCCCTTCGGGAACCGTCCGAAGTTTCCTTCCTTGTGCTTAAACTCAAAGTAATTGATTGCCGCAAGCAGTGATTTCTTATCCATTCCCTGCTCTACAAGCGAACCAAGTGTATCCTCAATTACCTGTATGAAGCGTTCTAAGTCCTCTGCATTTGCATTCTTCGCAATGATAGAGAAAGTCGGCTGTTTGATGCCATCATCAAAGGATGACAGGATATCCTTGCCAAGCCCGGCATCGATCAAGGCTTTTTTGAGTGGTGCGCCCGGTGCCGATAACAGCGCATATTCGAGAATCGAAAATGCGGTACATAACTTTTTGTCCGCACTTGTTCCAACAACTGTGTTGTATGTCAGATAGGTGTTGTCCTGCTCGGATTCATTCTCTGCGATGGAATAATATTCCCGTACCTCTACCGGCTTCTCAAACGCTGGCTCATCGGTCAATGCAGAATCAATCTCTAAATAATCAAAGTTCTGTAAATACTCCTCGTCGATAAACCGAAGTTCCGCCTCTGCATCCATATCGCCATACAGATAGATATAACTGTTGCTTGGATGATAGTACCGCTTGTGGAATGCAATAAAATCTTCCTGTGTCAGGTTCGGAATTGCCTCCGGATCTCCACCCGATTCAAAACCATATGCGGTATGTGGAAGCAGTGATTTCTCGATGATACGGTAAAGCTGCTGTTCCGGAGAAGAATACACGCCCTTCATCTCGTTAAACACAACACCGTTATACGTAAGCTCGCCGGTCTCCTCATCGATCTCATAATGCCAGCCCTCCTGCATCATGATCTCCTTCTTCTCATAGATGTTCGGATAAAAGACCGCATCCATATAGACATGCATCAGATTGTGGAAGTCCTTGTCATTCAGACTTGCAAGCGGATACACGGTCTTGTCCGAATACGTCATCGCATTTAAGAATGTATTCAGACTGCCCTTGCAAAGCTCCACAAATGGATCCTTGACCGGGAACTTTCTTGATCCACAAAGCACCGAATGTTCTGTGATATGTGGCACACCCGTATCGTCGGCTGGCGGTGTCCGGAAACCGATTGTAAATACTTTGTTCGTATCATCATTCTCGATCACAGCCACACGTGCCTTTGTCTTATTGTGGGACAGGATATAACCATATCCATTGACTTCCTTTAATTCTTTCTTTTCCACTACCGTATATGCGGTCAGATTCTCTAAATTACTCAAACGATTGATCCTCCATCTTCTATTTCAGTCACTTCAAATTATTTCAGATTCTCCGGTCCAAAACTCTCCGGAAGCAGTTCTTCCAATGTATATACTTTATACTCTTCGATCGTCCGTGCTAAGATCACGGCAAATGTGCACGGATTGACAAACTCCCGCAGCACCTGTCTGCACACACCGCATGGTGCTGTGTAGCCTGCCTGCGCAAGCGCATCCTCGCCAAGCTTCCCGCCTACAATCGCGATTGCCGCAAATTCCCTGCAGCCTTCACTCACAGCCTTGAAGATGGCTGTCCGCTCTGCACAGTTTCCCGGTGTAAACGCCGCATTCTCAATATTGCATCCCATGTATATCTTCGCATCTGCCCCAAGCAGTGCCGCTCCAACTGCAAAATGCGAATACGGTGCATACGAAAACTTCCGTGCATCCGCTGCAATCCGGATCAGATTTTGTATCTCTTTCTTTTCTAATTCCATATACTGTCTTATCCTATATTTTGTAAATTATGATATGTGATACGTCGCTCCTACGCTTCTGTCAGCCGGTAATCGACAACCGCCTTCACATCACCTGCTTCTTTGCCGCTCATCTTGATAATCACATGTGTTTCCGTTCCGGCTTCCGCTTCGATCTCCTGTATCGCCCGCTCAATCACAAGTGCTTCCTTGTACCGCGCCTGACTCTTATACTCCACACGAATCCGGTTGACACGTGTGATATCCTCGACATACTCATTTGCAAGCAGGATGTATTTTGCATTACTCATATGTCCGTTGTAATCGATATCTGCCTTCGGCACAACTACTGTGTCAACAACTTCGAATTCCTTCGGCAGACGGATCTTTCTTCCGCATTTTTCCATCGGATACCGCGGCTCGATCTCATAGCCCTTCGCATCCTCTTCCTCGATCCGGACCGGATGCTTTGTCTCCATATCCATAAGTGTCCACATCGAATCGGCACAGACGATGTCCTCGCCGTTTTCATCTGTCACGATCACATTACGATAACCAATTGATGTTGCAAATTCATACGCCCACGTCTTTACGCTTATCTCCTCGAACATCTTCGGGATACGGCGGATCTCAATATTCCAGCTGATTGCAAACCATGTCCGCTTATGCGTGAGCATATAGTCGATGCCTCTGCCAACTGACTCGGAATTGATGTTGACACAATCCTGCATGGCATCCATCAGACTTCCGAACGACATCCGTCTCGTTGCATCCACATCTGAAAAAAGCACTTTTTTATTATATGTGTACATAGTGTACCCCTTTATCACGCACGACTTTCGTGGCAGGTAAAATAGATCACCTGATACTCTTTCGCGATTTCTCTTACAAACGCTCTTCCGTGCTCTATCTTTTCCTCATCCAGATTCACAAATGGATCGTCCAGAATCAGAAACGGCTTTTCCTCCCGGTACATCGCATCCGCGAATGCTAGGCGCATGCATAAGCCGGTCAAATCCTGATATCCCCGGCTGAAATATCCCATATTCCGGTACATGCCCTGCTCCTGCCTCTCCATCTCGAATGTCGCAGAAAGCCCGTACGCCGTTCCAGCATCCCCTGTCAACATCTCATAATACCTGTGAAATGCATCCATGACCGGTGCCTGATAGCGTGCACCGTAATTTTCCTTTGCCTGCGTCAAAAAAGCCTTAGTCTTTTGTATTATATCACACTTTTCCCGAAGCGTAATCACTTCTTCGTTCAGAGATTGCAATTTTCTTTCCTTTTCAGTCAGCGCATCAAACTCGCTCTCCAATTCATCGAGTCTCCGGCTATATTGCAGGATCTGTCTCGACAGTGCCTCCATCTCCGATGCCCGCTGTTGCTGCTGTTCCTCTGAAAGCGGTTTTGGCTGTACCGGTCTGCGCTCTGGCTGCCATTTCTTCCTGCCGATCGCATAGCCAAGCAGCATACATGCCCCTGCAATCATGCTGAATCCTCCACAGATGAGGATTAACATGCGATAGCCTTTCCCTGCCGCAAGCAGCGCATATACGATCACAAGCAGTCCTAAGAGAACGCCTGTGAGTCCTTTATATTTCCGCTGTTCGTTTTTCTCATATCTTCTTTGCTGCACAGTATCTGTCTGTTCCTGTCCGGATGGGCTTGCAGATTCTTCCTCATCCATTTCCTCTGGCAGCTTCCCAGCCACACATGCATTCCAACGAGCCTTGACTGCCGTCAACTGACTGAAAACCGTTTCGATTTCCTCCTGCATTTCCTGTCTTGCCTGTATCTCCTGTGCAAGCACGTGTGTTTCCCGTTCAAGCTTCGCAAGCTTTCCGGTACTCCGCTTATCCGATAGCTGGTTGATTGCATCGGCAAGCTTTTTATTTGCCACATCATAGCTTGCCATATCTTCTGTCTCTTCCATCTGATTCCCGAGCTTCGCACTCACACTGTCCGTCGCCGCAAACGTCGCACACTCCGCCTGTCCGATATAGATGGTTCGCATAAAAGACTCCGCATCAATTCCGAATAACTCCTGCCCGATCTGTTCTGTGTAATCCGCACTGTCAAGCAATGTATTCGCATCCTGCAGCCGGAAGGAATCTCCCTTTGCCGTCTTCCCGAAGACACGCGACAACAGATAATATTTCCCATCCGTTGTAAATGTGAGCTGTCCACCATAGGTGCCACCCTGCCACGGCTGATAACGCTTACGCTCCTTTTCAAGCTCTGTCCGCTTTGTCTCCCCGGCAAAGCCATAGAACATCACCCGGAGAAATGCGGCAAACGCACTTTTTCCTGCACCATTCGGCAGTACAACCGCATTGTAGCCATCCGCAAAATCATAGGAGAAATCTGAAAGCTTTCCAAAGTTTTCTACATGACATGTCAGTAATCTCATACGAACGCCTCCCCGGCAAGTGCCAATATCCCTGTCTGAATGATCTTTGCCTTCTCTGCATCTGAAAGATCGCTCTGTGCCTGAACCAGCCGCACGAACTCTCCTTTTAACGATGCATCGTATGCATATGCCGCATAGTCGATCTCCGGCACGGTCTGATCTACAACCTTCGCATAGAAATAGGCTTGTGATAACTGCATCGCAAGCAGCTCTGTATCCACTTCTACGCCCACAGGCAGACTGCCAGTCAGACAGACCTTCACCAGATCACCGGTCTGCACCTGCATCTCCTGTAACGTCTCTTTCATATCCTCTAAGACATCCACACCGTTTGCACACATACTTACATCGACGGAAGCCTCCCACAGTCTGCGGCTTGCAAATGGCACAAATGTATCCTGAATCCTACGATGCGCTGCGTCGATCTCCAGCAGGCAGAATCCATGTATGCCACATTCGTCAAAACCTCTGCCCTCCAGACACCCCGGATACACATAGATTCCCCTTGCATCGAGCTGCTCGCGCTTATATGTATGAATATGACCGAGTGCAAGATAATCGATGCCTTTGTTTTGTAATAAGGCAAGCGGAATCTGTTCTGCATCCTGTCTTTCTCCGCTTGCGTATGGTGTCTCCTGCCCGTGCATCATCACAAGGTTGATGTGCTTCGGATCAAGCCTGAGTGATGTATATAACGTCTGTGCATTCCGTGCAGAGCTTTCCGCTCCGGTAATCACGATCGTCGCACCTGCTTCTTCCCACGCATAGGAACACCAGGTATCGCCAAACAGCTTCAGGTTATCCGGGATCTCCTCCAACGACTGTAAGAATCCATCTGCATCATGATTTCCCCGCAGATAGAAAAATAAAATTTCCGGGTGTCCGGTAATTGCGGAAAGCACGGCATTTCCGGTTGCCCGGTCAACCTTCTTCGTGTCAAACAGATCTCCTGCGATCAAGATTCCATCCACCGAATGTTCTGCAGCGTAGTCCACCATACGCAGAAACGTATGCAGAATCTCAGTTCTTCTCTGCTTCTGCTTATCCCCATCCAAATGCGTAGACAGAGAGGAATTCAAATGAATATCCGCACAATGTATTAACTTCATCCGTTACCCCTTTCTGTCATTTTCTAAAATATCTCAAGTCCCAACTGGTTCTTCCATTTCAGCACACGTGCAACTGCCGCGTCAATCTGTGCTTCATCGATTTCTCCGTCCTTTACTGCCTGTATGACCGCTTTGATCTGTTCCTGATAATTCGTGGAAAGCAACATATCATTTCCTGCTTTGACCGCCTGCACTGCTGCTTCATCCAAATCATATCCTGCGGACACGCCGCTCATCATCAGATCATCGGTGATCACCACGCCGTCAAACTGCAACACATTTCTGATCTCCTCATGTACTTTCTCCGACAGGGACGCTGGATATTTATCGTCGATTACTGCAACTACGTTGTGACTGACTAAAATACAGTCCGCCCCAGCATTTACGCCTGCCTCAAATGGAATGTAATCCCGCGTTACAAACTGCTCATACGTCCGCGTATCCTCAATCTGGTTTACATGCGTGTCTCCATTGCTTCCATACCCCGGAAAATGCTTTAGTACGGTTCCGATGTGATTCTTCCGCATCACCGTGACAACCGTATCGACGTACTCTGCCGTCTCCTGCGGATCATCTCCAAAAGACCGCTCATAAATAAAATCACTTTTATTTCCAGAGAGATCACAAACCGGTGCAAAGTTCACATTGATACCATACGATAGAAGCAGCTTTGATTTTTCTTCCGTATCCTCTCTGATTGCATCCATACCACCCGACGCATAGATGGATCTCGGCGATGCAAAGGTGTGATCTGCCAGTACACTGTACCGGCTGACGCGCGTCACCGTACCGCCTTCTTCGTCCGTTCCGATCAACAGCGGGATATCGGAAGCCTCCTGAAACGACTGAACTTTCTCTGTCAACGAATCTGCCGTCTCTCCAGCCAAATCTCCCGCAAACAAAATAATGCCCCCAACCGGATATTGCGTTAGCTCATCCGGTCCGAAGCGTCCATCATTTTTTACAAAGAACATCTGTCCGACCTTTTCTTCCAGGCTCATCGTCTGAATCTTGTCCTGTATCCGCACGTCGAGCACCGTTCTTTGTGCATCCGAATAGGTATGTATCCCTTCGTCTGCCACCTGCTCCGTTGTCACAGGAACCTGTGTCGTGGCTGTCTCTTCCGTATCTACCAGTTCGGATGAGGTACGTTCTCCATCCCGAAGAAGGTTTCCAGAACCAAAAATACCAAAAAACACCATACAGATGATTAGTATTCCATATATAATTTTTTTATGTCGATGCGTCATTGCCCATTCGATTTAAATCATATACTGATCCGATTGCTCGTTGTTCCAATCAACCAAATCCTGCAATGTAATGTTGTCTACGACATCTGATATCGCATCGTATAATTTCTCCCAGATACGAACCGTCACGCAGCCACTTCTTCTCTCACAGTCGATTGGATTTTGTCCAACACAGGCAACCGGGGCAAGCTCGCCCTCCGTCAATCGTAAGATCATACCAACTGTATAATCCTTCGGTGCACGGGAAAGCAAATATCCACCCTGTGCGCCTCGGATTCCGCGCACAAACCCTGCCTTATTCAATACAGAAATAATCTGCTCCATATATTTTTCAGATATATTCTGCCTCTTCGCAACGTCTTTTAAACTGATCGGCTCTCCAGTGTTATAAACTGCCAGATCCAGCATCAGGCGAAGTGCATACCTTCCCTTTGTTGATATTTTCATGCAAGTTCCTCCATAAAAGTAACCGATCATATAATTTCCAGTCTCGTCGCTGTCCGCAGATACCAAAAATTATATAATCGGCACTAACATAAGTCAAGATAACGAACTATATTTTATCAGTTCATTTTCTCCTCTTTACTGCTCTGCAAATAATGCGGTAGACAGATATCTGTCACCAGAATCTGGAAGTAATGCAACAATTGTCTTGCCCTTGTTCTCTGGTCTCTTTGCAAGGATATCTACTGCTTTCAATGCTGCACCGGAAGAGATACCAACCAGAATACCTTCAGCTCTTGCAAAGGCTCTTCCTTCTTCAAATGCGTCATCGTTCTCAATTGGAATAATCTCATCGTAAATCTTTGTATTGAGTACCTTTGGTACAAATCCGGCTCCAATACCCTGAATCTTATGGGATCCAGCCTGACCAGTTGAGAGAACCGCACTGGTTGCAGGCTCTACCGCTACAATCTTCACATCTGGATTCTTAGACTTCAGATACTCCCCAACACCGGTCAGTGTTCCACCTGTACCAACACCGGCTACAAAGATATCTACTTTACCCTCTGTCTGCTCCCAAATCTCTGGTCCGGTTGTCTTCTTGTGCATCTCAGAATTGGCTGGATTATCAAACTGTCCAAGGATAATTGCGCCTGGAATAGACTCCTTCAGTTCTTCTGCCTTTGCGATGGCACCCTTCATTCCCTTAGAACCATCTGTCAATACAAGTTCTGCACCATATGCCTTCAGAAGATTTCTACGCTCTACACTCATGGTCTCTGGCAGTGTCAGGATTGCACGATACCCCTTTGCTGTTGCAACGGCGGCAATACCGATACCTGTATTTCCGGATGTTGGCTCAATGATTGTTGCGCCCGGCTTCAGCTCTCCCTTTTCCTCAGCATCCTCGATCATTGCAAGTGCAATACGATCCTTTACAGATCCGGATGGATTCAGGTACTCCAGCTTTACGAACAGATTTACATCTGTTACATCTGCCTTCTTCGCATAACGGTCTGCCTGAAGCAACGGTGTATCACCAATCAATTCCAACGCACTTTTAATTACTTTAGCCATAATGTCTACCTCCAGATTTTCTTATATTTTCTATTGTTTTTATTCCCCTATATCCCTACTTCTTAAGTAGGATTTGAATGTATTATAACACGATATAACTATTTGTCAATCACTTTTTTGTTTTTTTTATAAATAAAAAGAAACCGCACTTAAACGGTTTCTCTTTTCGACAATTCCCAGAACGCCACCGCACTTGCAGCCGCCACATTCAGCGAATCCACGCCATGTGTCATCGGTATCTTCACCGTATAATCGCTGTGCGTGATCGTCTCCTGCCGCAATCCTTCTCCTTCCGTTCCAAGGATCACAGCGAGCTTATCAAGCTTTTCAAACCGCGGATCACAGATCTCACACGAATCATCCCGCAGAGCCATCGCTACACACGGAAATCCCAGCGTATGAAGTGCCTGCGCGGTATCTTCTTCTGACTTCGGCAGATACGTCCACGGAATCTGGAATACCGTACCCATACTGACCCGAATTGCTCTCCGGTACAACGGATCGGCACATCCATGTGTCAGAAGCACTGCATCCATGCCAAGCGCCGCTGCAGACCGAAAGATTGCTCCGACATTCGTCGGGTTCATCACGTCTTCTAACACTGCAATCCGGTACATATCACGGCATAAGATGTCCGCCTGTGGAAGCTCATTTCGTTCCATCGCACATAACATTCCACGCGTCAGCTTAAACCCGGTAATCTGCGTCAGTACATCAAACCTTGCAGTATAGACCGGAATCTCTCCACACGCCTCAAGCAATCCCTGCTGTTTTGGTACCTCCGCTTCATCCATCAGGACAGAAATTGGACGATATCCGGCAGTAAGTGCCCGTTCCACGACGATCGGGCTTTCCGCGATAAAGATACCCGGATTCGGCTCCCGGTAACGAAGAAGTTGTACCTCTGAAAGTCTGGCATAGATATCCAAACCTGCATCCTGTAAATTCTGTATAGAAATAAAATGTGGCATGAACACACATCCCCTTTCCGTGACATGTGTCCATGCCGCAATTGTAACCCTTATTTATGAGAAATAAGCAACACCGGATTCAAAGATCTTCTGATCCTGATCTCCGTAGATATTGACTGCCACTGCTGTTCCCTTACGCTCGGAGTGAGCCATCTTACCAAGTACACGGCCATCCGGACTTGTGATACCCTCGATTGCGTAGTAAGAACCATTGACATTGTAATACTCATCCATTGTTGGATTGCCATCCATATCAACATACTGGGTTGCAACCTGTCCATTTTCGAAGAGCTTCTCTGTCCACTCCTTGCTTGCAACAAAACGTCCCTCACCATGTGAGATTGGCACGGTATACACACCTCCAAGCTTTGCTTTCTGCAACCATGGGCTCTTGTTTGTAACAACCTTTGTGTAAACCATCTTAGACTGATGACGACCGATGCTGTTGATTGTCAGTGTCGGTGAATCATCCTCCTGTGGACGAATCTCGCCGTAAGGAACAAGTCCGAGCTTGATAAGTGCCTGGAATCCGTTACAGATACCAAGTGCCAGTCCGTCACGCTCATTCAGAAGCTTCATAACCTCATCTGCAATCTTTGCATTCCGGAATGCAGTTGCGATGAACTTACCAGAACCATCCGGCTCGTCACCAGCGGAGAAACCACCTGGGAACATGATGATCTGACTTTCACTGATTGCCTTTGTAAATGCATCTACCGAATCACGGATACCCTGTGCATCCAGATTACGGAATACGATTGTCTGAACCTCGGCACCTGCATTCTCAAATGCCTTGGCTGAATCGTACTCGCAGTTTGTTCCAGGGAATACCGGAATAAATACCTTTGGCTTTGCTACTTTATTCTTTGCTACATAGATCGAACCGGCATCATACAGTCCTGTACTTACCTTTCCATCTACGATCTTCAATGTATCGTTGATCTTATCATTCTGCTCTACGCCGGACTCTGTTGGGAATACCTTCTCAAGCTTCTTTGCCCATGCATTTAAAGCCTCATCCATCGTGATCACAGTATCGCCATATACGAACTCCGGTGCATCCTGTACTTCACCGATGACTGTACATGGAATACCAAGCTCTGTCACATTGTCCTTTTCTACTTCGAGAATGATAGAGCCATATTTCTTCGCTGTAAGATCATCTGCATCAACGGTCTTCGCAAGTTTCACACCGAGCTTGTTACCAAATGCCATCTTTGAGATTGCTTCGATCATACCACCAAAGCCGATTGCATAAGCAGATACAACCTTGCCCTCTGTGATTGCCTGATGCAGCTTCTCGTATTTATCCATGGCATCCTGATAATCCGGCTTATCGTAAGCATCGCGCTTGATATCGAAGCATACAAGCTGGTTACCTGCCTTCTTTAATTCTAGTGTCACTACATCCTGATAGCTTGCCACATCGACTGCGAAGCTGACCAGAGTCGGTGGAACATCAATATCATTAAAGGAACCAGACATGGAATCCTTACCACCGATAGAAGGAAGTCCAAGTCCCATCTGTACATCGTAAGCACCGAGCAATGCGGAAAGTGGCAGACCCCAACGATATGGATCTGTACCAAGTCTCTCAAAATACTCCTGGAAGGTCAGTCTTACCTTGCTTACATCACCACCGGCTGCAGCGATCTTTGCAACGGAAGTCAGTACCGCATAGATAGCACCGTGATATGGGCTCCAGCTTGACAGATATGGATCAAAACCGTAGCTCATCATCGTAACTGTATCGGTTGTTCCCTTCAGTACAGGGAGCTTTGCGATCATCGTCTGTGTCTCAGAAAGCTGATACTTACCACCATATGGCATTGTGACCGTACCTGCACCAATGGATGAATCGAACATCTCCACAAGTCCCTTCTGGGAAGCGACGTTCAGATCAGAAAGTGTATCTAACCAGAGCTTCTTCACATCGGAAGCATCCTTCTTCTCGTCAAAATATTTTGCAGATGCATCTGGCATAGCAACCTTGACATCTGTCTCCTGATGAGCACCGTTTGTATCAAGGAATGCACGGGACAGATTCACGATCTCCTTACCTCTCCATGAAAGCACAAGACGCTTCTCCTCTGTTACAACAGCAACTGCAACTGCCTCTAAGTTCTCCTCAGCAACATACTGCATCATCTTGTCAACATCCTTTGGATCAACAACGACTGCCATACGCTCCTGAGACTCGGAAATAGCAAGCTCTGTACCATCAAGACCTGCATATTTCTTTGGAACCTTATCCAGATCGATCTGTAAACCATCGGCAAGCTCACCGATTGCAACAGATACACCACCTGCACCGAAGTCGTTACATTTCTTGATTAAGCTTGCAACCTCTTCCCGACGGAACAGACGCTGGATCTTACGCTCGGTTGGCGCATTACCCTTCTGTACCTCAGCACCACATGTCTCGATCGAGCTTTCTGTATGTGCCTTGGAAGAACCGGTTGCTCCACCACAGCCATCACGTCCGGTACGTCCACCGAGCAGGATGATGATATCGCCCGGATCAGAATTCAGACGCTTCACACATCTTCTTGGAGCAGCACCCATAACAGCGCCGATCTCCATACGCTTTGCCACGTAATTTGGATGATATACTTCCTTTACAAGTCCGGTTGCAAGTCCAATCTGGTTACCATAGGAGCTGTAACCTTCAGCAGCAACCTTCACGATCTTTCTCTGCGGAAGCTTACCATGCATCGTATCCTTCAAAGATACAGTCGGATCTGCAGCTCCTGTCACACGCATTGCCTGATATACGTAAGAACGTCCTGACAGCGGATCACGGATTGCACCACCCAGACAAGTTGCAGCACCACCAAATGGCTCAATCTCTGTTGGATGGTTATGTGTCTCGTTCTTAAAGCTTACCAGCCACTCTTCTTCGACACCATCGACCTTAACCGGAACAACGATCGAACATGCATTGATCTCGTCTGACTCTTCCTGATCATCCAGCTTGCCAGCCTTCTTCAGTTCCTTCATTGCCATAAGGGCAATATCCATCAGGCAGACAAACTTATCGTCTCTGCCCTTGTACATTTCCTTTGTCGCTCCGACATAACGATCGTATGTCTCAGCGATCACATCCTTGTAATAACCATCGTCAAACTCAACATTTGTAAGCTCTGTCGAGAATGTTGTATGACGGCAATGATCAGACCAGTATGTATCGAGCACACGGATTTCTGTCATAGATGGATCTCTGTGCTCTTCGTTCTTGAAATAATTCTGTATATGCTCAAAATCCTTGATTGTCATAGCAAGTCCGAGGGAATCATACAGTGCCTTTAATTCTGCCTCCGGCATATCCTTGAAGCCATCGAAGATCTTCACATCTGCAGGTTCCTCAAAGTTTGTAACCAAAGTCTCCGGCTTTGTCTCGTCTGTGATACGGGAATCAACCGGGTTTACAACGTACTCCCGGATTGTCTGCATCTGCTCTTCTGTCACATCACCCTCAACCACATAGGTTGTCGCTGTCTTGATGACCGGTGTCTCCTCCTCGTTCAGAAGCTTGACACACTGCTCTGCAGAATCCGCACGCTGATCGAACTGTCCCGGAAGATATTCCTGCGAGAAGCATTTCTCCTTCTCGTTCATTGGGAATGATTCTTCATATACGACATCGATTGGTGGCTCCGAGAAGATTGTAACCTTCGCCTTGTTGTAGGTATCCTCTGATACACCTTCCATGTCATACCGTGTCAGGACGCGGACATTGTCAGCTTTGATTCCAAGGTAATCCTTGAACTGCTTCTTTAAGTCCTTTGCCTTAACCGCATAAGCATCTTTCTTTTCTACATAGATTCGTCTAACCTTGCTCATGACTTTCCTCCTGAATTTTGTAATTTACTTTCTGCACGTTACTGGTGCATACGTCTTACAATTTTGTATATTACCACATTTTGGAACACGAGTGGAGAATTTTGTACAAAAAATACAATTCCATCCGTCGGTGCCAAAATTTCAGCCTTAATATTACCATCCATCGGGTTGATGATCTCCGCAAGCACCTGCCCACGTTTTACCTCCTGGTTTACCCCGACGATACAGCGGAAAAATCCCGCCTCATCGGCTCGTACCGACACAAGATCCTTCTCCTTTAATGTCGTTGAAATATATCCTCCATGACTCTCATAGCGGATGATACCCATACGCGTCAGGAACCGGAGTACTGCACTCACTGCCATCTTCGCACTCTCGCCATCCAATGTATCGGTTGTAGCGGAATACACTGAAAATGCCTGTGTTCCCATCTTCTGCCAGTTATAATTCAGCGTCGCCGTATCGAACGAACGCGTATCACCTGTCAGTACATATGGCATACCAAACAGATTCGCCAGGCTGGTACTCTCTGTCCCCGTCTCCATCATCCGCACATGCGGAATCGAGATTCCCTGCAGATAAAAGCTTGCAAACTGAATGCCATAAGTATAATCCTTCACGCGGTCCATCAGCGTTGCCGCAATCCGGCTTGTCGCAGTCCCCTCGATATTTCCCGGAAATGAACGGTTGATATCCGAATCATCCGAGATCCATTTTTTCTTTTCTGCGTTCATTGAACTGTAATTGAGTGTCGGGATCAGCAGGATTTCCTTTCCGGCTACCACATCCCCCTGTGCTTCAATCTCTGCCAGTCTCTGTGCCAGAAGTGAGCACATATATAACTGCTGGTATTCATTTCCACGCATAGATCCAACAATACACGCTGCCTTATCTCCGCGTCCATATGAATATCCATGAATGTTAAACTCTCCACGAAACGCTGTGTTCATGGAAAAGATAATTTCTTTATTCATAGGCGTTTCCTCCCACGATTCTTGCAAGCAGGGAACCTTCCTCAATGACCGGATAATCACGTAATGAACAGATCATGCCATCTCCTGTGGCATACACGACCTCTTCCACGGCTCCAGTGATCACGTTAACAACCGTTCCAAGCTCGTCCCCCTTTTTTACCTGTGCAAATAACTGTACTCCCGGAATAAAGATACCACTGCTCTCTGCATTGATATACCGGATATCCCTATCGTTTGTGATCGGAACCTTCTTTGGAGTCACCGTGTTTCCCTTCCAGATTCCCATCTCCTTCATCAGTGCAAACAAACCGTCCACGATTGCATTGCAATACTGCTGATTGATCCGATAGGCTACGCCGGACTCGATCACAACCGAGCGCACGCCAACTTCATTTAAGGAATACGCAAGACTGCCATTTAATACAGAATTACTTGGATGAATCCAGATCATGTCGACATTCAGACATTTAGCGATCGGCATCAGTTCATCCACCCGGTCATCATTCATACGCACCTGCGGTACCTCATGTACATACAGGTTACTTGCATGCAGATCAATACACACATCCGCACCCTTGATATCATCGAAAATGCAGGACGCCGTATATTCCCCCAATGCACCTAGCTTTGATCCTGGAAATATGGAATTCATGTCAATACCGGAACCCGGAATCTCTCTTGTTTTCGAATCCAGTCCCATCGGATTTAATGCCGGATATACATCCACAATTCCGGTCAGGTTTTCATACTCCAGCTTGATCCGGCGAATTACCTCGTAGCAGATATACTGTCCCTGCAGCTCATCCCCGTACAATCCGGATACGATACAGATTCTCTTTTCTTCTCCCGTAGGAAAATCCGGTGCCAGATGATTTTTCTTCACCTTCAGTTCTTCTTCCACCATCAGATCTACGGATACAACTGTCTCTATCATTTATAACGACTCCATTAACTTGATTCAAACAACACAAATGGTCATATATACGTATCGAGTATATACGACCATTTCATACTTGTTTTTATTTATATTTAACCTTCGAGTACGGTCTTTAATACGTTCTTGATCGTCTCTACATCAAATGGCTTTGCAATAAACTCTGCGGCACCACTCTGTACTGCCTCTAACATATTGTGCTGCTGACCGGCTGCGGATACCATAACAACCTTTGCGTCTGGGAAATCAGCCTTGATTTTCTTCAGGCTGTCGACACCAGACATCACTGGCATTGTAATATCCATGGTTACAAGATCTGGTTTGTACTGTGCGTACATATCATATCCTTCCTGTCCATTTTTCGCCTCACCAACAACTACATATCCGTTTGCTTCCAAAAGTCCTCTTAAGATTTTACGGGATGTTCTGGAATCATCTACAATCAATATATTTGCCATGATCAATTATTCTCCTTATTTATCTTATTCTTTCCTGTATTAGCTGATATTCCACTTTGTCTCCATACAGATCACAATGTCTGCACGCTCTCCATGCACATAACATGGAAGCAGGAACATCATACCCTCTGAACTGATGTTTGTGATATCGGTATACATCTCCGGTGGAAGCATATCAATATGCACGCCCTCGAGAGATTCCTTCGAAGCAAACAATCCGTTACATACATTGATGAACTCACAGACTGCATCGAGACTGTCCTCATCGATCACTTCGAACTCTTCCTTCGCAAACTCGGTTGCAATCGGCTTTGTTCCAACATTACAGATACCAATAAACAAATTGTAATCGCCGGTAAAGCACTGGCTTGCAATGTACTTGCTTGTATATGTATGGATACGCTCAATCCGCTCAAAACGAATCTTGTTATCGACAAAACGAACCATATTTCTGGCGAGCAATGCAAGATAATCCTTCACGGCTGCCGGAACCTGGTTGTCCTTTAAAAAGATCTGAATGATCTTGTCAATATCCGAACTCTTCAACGCATCGATTTCAAGTGCTGTATATCGCTCTGACTTTTTATAATGATTCAGATACTTCTGAATATCCTCCAAAGTAAGCAGCCTGCGCTCTACAAGTGCCTGTACGAATAAAAGATAGGAATCACCCTGTTTTTTCAGAAGCTTCCCAACCTGCTCGTCTGTCAGATAACCCTTCTCCACAGCAATATCTCCGAATCGGGCATCCTTCATTGCCTGCAGCTGATTGACTTCATCTGCCTGTTCCTTCGTCATCAGTCCTTCGCTGACTGCAAGCAATCCCATCTTCACACGTGCTGTACGACTCGCCTCTACGATTGCCGTATATTGCTCATGTGTCAACACACCGACATCTTCGAGATATTTTCCAAAATAAACTCCAAACATAACGCCTCTCCTTCATGTAACTCTTCTCTTCTGTCAAGAAGTCATAATTTATTAATTATTATACACAATCTCCAGCTAAAAAGCAACTGCCGGGCAAATGCAAAAAATGAGCTTTCATGATTGAATATTCTTTCCTTTTCCTATATAATGATGTTGGGGTCAAAAGCCCCTCTATAGTACCT
>CAVKUW010000113.1:0-43491 GCA_963659815.1 Butyricicoccaceae bacterium | reverse complement strand
TATTTTGTCAACGTATATTTGTTAAAAGTATTGACGTATATCATCGTAAATCGTACAATATACTAGATATTGAGACTCATTTCCATCACACATGTGTGACTAACTAAGGTTATGTAAGCGATGGGATAAAGGAGAAAGTATGAAGAAACAAAAGAATAACGCAACGCGCAAATATTATCGACAGGCCAAACGTGAGATACCGTTATGTTTTTCCTCCAAGAAAGAGTACTTGTCAGACTTGGAAGATATTCTGGAGAAAGCAGTTCTGGAGAACCCAGAGATTTCATATCCGGAACTTACGGAAAGACTTGGAACCCCAAAGCAGCAAACCGAGGAATACGCACTGCTTCTTTCTACAGAACAGTTGTACAAAAACATTTATACTGCCCGAAGAATCCATCGCGTTATTCTTGTCGTTGCGATCATTCTCACAATATTGTTTTGCTGGCTTGCAAAACAAGCTATGAATGTTTTCTATAATACTCGAATAACTGTTACGGTATCTCAGGAAACAATTGTCTACGACAGTTATACCAACGATTTAAACTCAGACAAATAATTACAAAAGGAAATTATTATGAAGAACACATCAATTAAAAAGTTATGTGCGCTGGTAGTAGCATTTTTACTTATCTTTACTGGATTTACACCAATCGCACATGCACAGGAATCCACAACTACTACCGAAGTATACACCGAAAATGGTTGTACGGTAACTGTTACTACAGTGGTAACGCCGCTCGCTTCCAGTGCAAGAAGTAGCAGATCCGCAAAAACTTCTACAAAAACCGCTACCATAACTAATGGAGCAGGAACTACCGTTGCGGTATTTTCTATAACAGCAACATTTTCTTATAATGGTTCAACAGCAACATGTACCAGTGTTTCACACTCAAAGACAATCAAGAACAATAGCTGGTCATTCTCCCGTGCTATTTCTGGGAAATCAGGTGCCTTGGCAACCGGATACTATACTGTAGACTATTATCAGAATGGTACTAAATATAATTCTGTATCAGGATCAATAAAGCTTTCTTGCGATAAAAACGGAAATATCTCATAACCTTTTCTAAAAACCAGTGTGCCAGCCTAATGGTGCGCTGGTTTTTTATTCTCATATTGTGTTTCACACATTCATTTTCGCTTATAACGGGAAAAAACAATATGAGGAGAGTTTACAAATGAAAAGTTTAAACGTACTGATTGATGAGTATCTTAGTTTTTGCCATGCGCAAAAACGACTGGATGAAAAAACGCGCAAAGCATATCGTATTGATCTGCGCCAGTTTTCCACCCATTTCATCCACACTGACAGATGTAGATGCATCTGCTTTGGAATCTTATATTTCTTTGCTACATCAGACATACAAACCCAAAACCGTCAAACGAAAGATTGCATCTCTGAAAGCCTTTTATCATTTTCTGAAATACAAAGACTACTTCGTTCAAAACCCTTTCAATCGTCTGCAGATTCATTTTCGGGAACTGGTAAAACTGCCGAAAACAATTCCACTGCAAATCGTGGAACGATTGTTGGAAACGATCTACGCCCAACGTGCGTCCGCACGCACCCCCTACCAACGCCGAAATGCCCTGCGGGATGCGGCAGTAATTGAACTCCTGTTTGCAAGCGGGATGCGAATCTCCGGACGTTGTGCCCTACAACCTTGCAATATTCATCTGACTGACGGTGTGATTCTCATTTATGGAAAAGGCGCAAAAGAACGCCGGCTTCAGAACAGCAGCCCTTCTGTTCTGCGGATCCTGCGTGAATATTATCGTGATTTTTGTCCAAATATCCGCGAAAAAACTTCCGTATATAATGTATTTATGCATTTTTTGATATATTGACATTTCACGTCAATAGACATTATAATAGGAGTATTAAAGAACAAGGGTAGATAATTATGAGTACCATTATTACAAATCTTAAACGTGCTTCTGTTGAAATTATTATATTGACTCTATTAAGTGAAGAACCTATGTATGGATATCAACTGGCTCAGGAAATCAAGAAACGAAGTGAAGGTAAGTTCTCGCTCATGGAAGCATCCATGTATCCTGTCTTAACGCGTTTAACTGATCAGGGTGATGTAACGCAGCAAGTCGTACAAAAAACGCCAAAAGCAAAACGTGTATATTACCACATTACTGAAAATGGAAAAAATCACCTTAATGAAATGAAACAGGTTTATCTGAAAAATGTAAACATCATCAATATACTGATTAAAAACACTGAAGCTTAAGTTTAATTTTAATGAACTAAATCTTCAAAAGCACCACAATCTTCCGATTCATTGGTTTTTTTGTGGTGCTTTTTATTTTACCTGTCCTGCATCTGCCAGTTTTCAAGTGTCTCCCGGTACGTCGCAAGCTGCTGCTCATAGACTTCCACAATCTCATTTGGTTGTGCCGATTTCTTCTCTGGTGCAAGCAACGCCTCATAACAATCTACGATCCCCTGCAGGCTCTTCTTTCCACCTGCCTCTACATCCAGGATGCATTCCGTCTCGGAAACGGCATTCTGATACCAGACGATCGCCTCGTCATAATCCATGCTATCTTTATAATAGCAGCCTAGTTCATAGCAGATCTCCGCACACGGCGTATCTAACATATCCCGGAGTGCGTATTTCATGAGCTCCGCACCATTTCCCTGCAGTCTTGCCAGATGTGCCAGCACACAGGCAGCCTCCCTGCCAGCTTCCGCCATCGGATCTTTCTCCCACTCTCCGGTGAAAAATCCGCACGCCCGCTCAAAATCCGTCAATTCTCCACATTTTAGCAGCTCCTTCGCATACATCTTCCGAAGCTTCGGCGACAACTCGCCATCCCGCGCATACATCCGTTCGCAGATCTCGAAATCCCTGCCACCGTGCACCGCTAACGGCTTGTGCCGGATCTCAATATCGCTGTCGAACACAACCGGATCTAACCGCACTGTCTCATGCACCGGATCGATCCATGTAAACGTCCGAAGACGCTTAAAGAGCTTCGGGCGAAGCTCCCGTTTCACATTCATAACTGTATTGAACGCTTCTGTCACATACCACATCTGCACGATCTCGATCTCCGGGAGCAGACAGTTCTTCAGATCCCGAAAACGCGCCCGGTTCTCCGCATCAAGCACCTCGTCCGCATCCGGCGCATAGATGTATTCCATTGTCGCCTTGGAGAATGAGAAATTCCGCGCCGCTGAGAAATCGCCAATCCACGTAAAATCATAGATCTGATCGGTATAGCGTGCCGCGATCTCCTTCGTGCGGTCGGTAGAGCCTGTATCCACAATGATAATCTCGTCCATCAGGTCAGCGACGCTGTCTAAGCACCGCGCCAGAACCTGCTCTTCATTTTTCACGATCATACATAAACTGATGGTTGCCATTGCTACCCCCTGTCATAATCTATTTATCAATCTTCTCAATCCTGCAGGCATGCCGCTTACTTTTCTTATCATAAGTGATTCCCACCAGAAGCACCGTACCATTATAATCCTTCAAACATTCCACATATCGCTTCTCTAATATCTGCCTGATTGCTGTTTCCTCTGATTCGTTCCATTTTAGTTCCACAATGAGCGCCGGATCCTGACAGTTTTTTCGTGGCACAAATACCAGATCTGCAAAACCTTTCCCGCCTGCCAGTTCCCGATACATCACATATTTTTTTCTGGCAGAATAATACGCCAGTGAAAGAACACATGCCAATGAATTTTCATCATTATATTTTATTAGCGATGTGTTTTCCTGATGTGCCTGTTCAATAGATTCTGCGACCACACCGGCCTGCATGTCCAGCGTTGCCTCAAGCAAATCCTCAGACTTACGTATGGCATCCATAACCGGTTCAAATCCACCATCCTCAATCGAATTGATAAACTCCTGCTGCACCTCGCTGTTCGGAATCCAAACCTTTTTCTCATAGAAATCATAGGTCAGATACCCTAGATGTACCAGCAACGTAAGCACATCGTCCGCACTATCAAATGTTGTCATGTCGTTCTGGAATTTTGCCGGATTCACGGGAACCTTATCCCCCGCAATCAGATGCGCGACAGTATCCTTCAAGCCATACTGATCAAGCTGGATATATTTTTTCAACGCTTCATATGTCTCTGTCTGCGTCCAGTAATTGTCAAACACCTGCCGCAATGCAGATGTCACCACCGACTTTGGATTATAGACCGATATTCCCTGCAGCTGATAGCCATCATACCACCGGCGCATTTCATCAAACGGCATATGATACTGCCCACAGATTGTCTCTACTTCCTGTTCCGTAAAGCCTGTGTATTCCGCAAGTTTCCCCTGATTCGTCATAGAATACTCATCAAACATATTCAATGCCGAATGTTCACCATATTTTTTTATCGGGAGAATTCCGGTCATATATGCCAGCTCGACATACGGCTGATCCTTCAACATATCCCTTAGAAAATCCAAATACTCCTTCTGCGCATCCACGTTCTTTTGCATAACCCGGAATACGCAATCCCATTCGTCAATGATAAATATAAATTTCTCCTTCTTCTCCTGATATATTTCCTCCAGCACCGACACCAGATAATCTTCATAATAAGAAATGTCAGGATAAGCACGTTTCAATTCCCGAACCACTTTTTCCGAAATGGTGTCCAGCATATCATGTACACTCTCTTCGCGATTCAGGAACCGCTGCATATTTAAGTGGATCACGTTATACTGATTCAGATTCTCCATAAAACTGCCGTGCTTTGAAATCCTTAATTCCCGAAACAGTTCTCCTGAATCGCATCCCCTGCTATAGTATGCAACCAGCATATTGGCTGCAATCGACTTTCCAAAACGACGCGGTCTGCTTACACAGATATTCTTCTGCAACGTCCCCTTCCACTCATTTGTAACAGAAATCAACATACTTTTATCAATATATATTTCCGAACATACAGCCTGAGCAAACGCTTCATTTCCTGGATTAACATAAATACCCACACTCAACACCCCCTGCAGTCTTCGCTATCATCTCTGCTATCTTATATCTCATCGTACCAATTCTATCTTATTATACCTATTTACAAGTCAATAGACAAGTAAGATTCCTGCTCCTTTTTCGCAATTTTGCTTGACCTTCCAACGCAAAATGAGTATTCTATAAGGTGTGATATTTTATAAGAGAGGACTTCTACTATGAAACAGATTATTTTAACCGGCGATCGTCCGACAGGACGTTTGCATGTTGGACATTATGTAGGCTCTTTGAAAGAGCGTGTAAAGTTACAGAATTCCGGTGTCTATGATGAGATCTACATCATGATCGCGGACGCACAGGCACTCACAGATAACGCAGAGCACCCGGAGAAGGTACGTCAGAATATCATGCAGGTTGCACTCGATTACCTCGCATGCGGACTTGACCCGGAGAAGGCAACAATCTTCATCCAGTCTATGATTCCGGAACTGACTGAGCTTACATTCTATTATATGAACCTTGTTACCGTTTCCCGTGTACAGCGTAACCCAACTGTAAAGGCTGAAATCCAGATGCGTAACTTTGAAGCAAGCATCCCGGTTGGTTTCTTCTGCTATCCGATCAGCCAGGCAGCCGATATCACAGCATTCCGTGCAACCCACGTACCGGTTGGTGAAGATCAGATGCCGATGATCGAGCAGTGTAAGGAAATCGTACACAAATTCAATACAGTATACGGCGAGACACTGACGGATCCGAAGATCGTGCTTCCAGAAAACAGCGCATGTCTGCGTCTGCCAGGTATCGATGGTAAGGCAAAGATGAGTAAGTCTCTTGGCAACTGCATCTATCTTGCAGAGGAGCCAGAGGATATCAAGAAGAAGGTTATGTCGATGTTCACCGATCCGAACCATCTGCGTGTCGAAGATCCGGGACAGGTGGAAGGCAACCCGGTATTTATCTACCTCGATGCATTCAGCAAGCCAGAGTATTTCGCAGAGTTCCTTCCAGAGTATTCTGGTATGGACGAGCTGAAGGAGCATTACACACGTGGTGGTCTTGGCGATGTAAAGGTAAAGAAGTTCCTGAACAATGTACTTCAGGCAGAGCTTGCTCCAATCCGTGAGCGTCGTAAGATGTGGGAGCAGAAGCTTCCAGATGTCTATGACATCCTGAAGGCTGGCAGCAAGAGAGCCAGAGAGACAGCAATCAAGACACTCGAAGATGTCCGCCGCTCTATGAAGATTGATTACTTTGATAATGATAATCTGTTAAAGATGTAATTTTCAATTATTATGCACAAATCCCCGGCAAACTGATCTCGGTTGCCGGGGATCCTTTTTTTCTATATGTATATCAGCACCAATACTTTTCAACCATTTTCTCAGCATCGTTACGCGACACTCCCTGTAATTCCACCAGTTTTTCTACTGCCATCTGCTTTGTGCCAGAGAATTCCTGAATTAATTTGATGTTTGATTTTATATTCCTCTCGACTGTCTCCCGTAACATTTCCTCTGCCTGTTCTCTCTCTGCCTCTGCCTGCTGCGCTCTTTCTTTTTCCCGCTTTGTATTCGCCCGTTCAGCCTGTATATCCATCGGTTCCATATTCTCAAACCAGTTTCCCATGCTACCGCCTCCAATTACTTTTCTTATACAATCTGTCGCCTCGGGAACGGATACCTGCATCTTCATAAATAATGCCCATAATGCATTCACTATAATCTGAACAATATTCTCTGATGCCCGTTCTACTATTCCACATATTTCTCCCTGATTTGTATTAATAAAATCTGTGAAATCCTGTGGTGTCTGTATCCGGTTAATCATCATCAACAGCGACATTTCATCCTCATGAATCAGCAGTTCTTCGTTCGTATACTGATGTACATTCACCAGGCGATATGTAAATTCCAGAATATACGATGCAAACACCTCATTCATAAAGATACGTTCCCTTACATTCATAGAGGCCGTCCATTCCCCAATGCCCTCGTAATACACAATTGGGAATATCGGTGGATATCGAAATCCTTTATTCTGCGGATTCCCCAGCGTTCCTTCTCCATTGTCTTTGCATAATCGTCCCAGATACATACCATATACCGTAATAACTGCATACTCACATTATAATCGACATCACTTTTATGTTCAATAAGTGAAACCATATAAAGCGGTATATTTTCATTTAGTCCTTGTAAATGAATTTTCTTCACAGTATCCGGCTCAAACTCCACGCCCAGATATGCCTGATATTTTTCTGTTACATCTTCAATGTCCTCCGGCTGTACATTTTTCAGAATATCCAGACCTGCATAATCCCGAAGAAACTGAGCGCATAATGTATGATTTTTAAATACCTGTCGATTGTTTACATCCCGAACCTGTCCGATACGAATTCCTTCACCCTTGTTGTTTTCATTTTTACTCATAATATCCCTTTCTCTGATTGCCAGTGGTTACTAATAAATTTAAAATACGTCAATTGGATTAAAAATCAGATAATTAGATTTTAATAAACTAATAGACTGTTTACCGAACTACGCCAGAACAACGATTCTCGACAACACTTAAACCATAGCACACATAATACAGAATTGTAAAGCGTAAGTTTGGAACATTTAGAAAAGTCACGTAAAATAGCGGGATTACAAGAAAAAATTTTTTGAATTAAATAAAAACCAGAAGATAGGATTCTTCCCACACCTTCTGGTTTTGCTTCTATATCCTCTTTAATTTATTAAGCAGCTGCTCATCACTCATCCGAAATACATCATCGATAATCCAGATATGCATGTCCCTCGCACGCTGCTTGAAGAACATCGTGCCGGTTGTGTTGTCACAGGCACGTGCTAGGACAAGTGCCTTTCTGGCATATTTGCCGCCAAACTTTCGCGATACGGTCTCCAGCTCATGTAGCGCACTGCCACCAGCCTTGCCACTCTTGCAGGAGATAAAGATCGGGCATACCTGCTTCATCAGGATCACATCGATCTCATTCATCGTATCATAGCCAGGATTCATCGTATCGTGCACTTCACCATCCCAATCAATATGCGCACCGATTACAGCATCCGAGAACAGATATCCTTCCCGCGTCGCTACCTCGTAGACATGCAGTTCCAGCATGTTTCCTGCCTTTGCGATAATCTTCTTAATCTGATTATTCTTAAATCGGAACAGCACTTTCTTTCCGTGTTCCTCATAATCCTTGATCATGCCAATCTCATACAGATCCCGCAACAGGCGGATGGCATCTCCAAGCTGATTGATATACAATTCGCTCCAGCCCTCCCGCTGATTCGGCGTGTTCTTGCGAAGCTCATCAATCACACCACAGTGCTTGTTCCAATCTCCCCGATATCTGCGGCACAGATCCCACATAATCCGGATATCCTCCCGGAACTGATCTGTAAATTTCCATTCCGAGATGCTTCCCGTCTCCTTTGTAAGCAAACCACCATGCAGCATGATATCTTCCGCAATACTGATATTAAAATGGTAATCCGATGTGATTACCTTGGAACCACGGACATCGATTTCCTTTCCGGTAAATGGATCGATACGCAGCTTGCTAACCTCCATCCGTGCGGAAATACATCCAAGCGCGATCAGAAGCATCTCACTGCCTCCCGTCAGGGCAAAACGAATTCCCGGATATTCCCGGATAATACCCGCCAGCGTCCCAATGATGCTATCGAGGTCGTCCTTTGGAACCTCTAAGAACTCCAACTCCACATCCGGACATTTGTGGTCGCGGAACTGTTCGATATCCCGGATTTGCTTCGTGATCATGTTATCTTTATGTCCGAGAAAAATCACGCGTTCGGGCATGTATTTCATCATCACCATCACATTCTCGATCGGTTCCTGCGAGAAGAATTTGACGATTGCTTTTGTTCTCTCCATGTAATTCCCCCTATAAAAGAATTTCAAAAATACCCACCCCTGATACTTTTGCAATGATTTCTTCTCTATCTGTTACTGCATTGATGCAAATAACGCGGCAATCTCCTCCGGTGACAGCGTCCGGTTTGGATTATCGTCCACCGGCATTGCCGGTGCCGGTTCTGCATCCACACTCATCATTGTATCTGTAATGTCTTGCTCTGCCTCATGTACGGCTTCTGCAACTTCCTCCGCATGTGCTTCCTCTGCAGATAAATCTGCTTGTTCCTGTTGTGGGAATGGGATCACATCTGCATTCTTCACATCCTTAACCTGCTTATCTGCCTGCAGATTGCCAAGCAGCACGTCGATCATGCTCTGATCTAACATGCCTGTATTCGCAGCTTCTTCCTTAAATTCTGCCTCTTCTTTTAATTCCTTATCTGCACTGCCACCAAACTGCGAGAAGAAGTCCTCCGTATTAAATGCAACCTCAACGTCTACTTGTGTATCATCTGACTGAGTCAGAGAATCATCTGCGATTTCTAGCTCTGCCTCATCGGCTGTATCATTCTCAATTCCACCGGGGATCTGTGACTCTAGCACATCAATCTTTGTCGTATTCTCAACCATCGATGCCACTTCTGGCTCGACCGCTTCTACGATATTTTCGGCCTCTACTGTCTGCGGAGCTTCCATTGGCTGTTCATCTTCCGACACTCGTTCTTCCACATCCGCGGTAACTGCTGTCGATGCAACCTCTACCGGTGCTGCTTCCACATATTTCGGCATCTCGATGGCATCCACTGCCTCACGCAGTGCGGTAAGCTGCGCTGTCACTTGCTGTAACTGGGCAACCACTGCCTGTACATCGCCTGCCAGCTTGCCAAACTCCTCCAACACCAGCGCAGTATGATCTGGTGTCTTCTGTGCCTGCAATGCAGCCTGCATTTCCAGTTCCTTCTGCATCTGCTCCGCCTGCTGTGCTGCTTCCTCTTCCTTCTTCCGATCATAGTTAATCAGAATCTTGATCGTCTTTTTCAACGCCTCATCCAACTGCTCTGCCTGTGCAGACAGATAAGTGTTTGTCTTTCTCTGCTGCACATAGGAAGCCTTTGCCAGACGTTCCATATCATTCAGGATATCTGTATCCTCTTTTTTCGTATATTCCTGCAAGGTCTTTGTCACATATTCCTGCATTGCCTGTTCCTTCGCCACCTTGATGTCGATAACAGACAAAAGCAACGCATAAATGCTGCCAACCAGCACAAGCGAGATCACTGCAACATAGACTGCCTGTGAACGATATGCAAGCATGCAGTATCCCCACGCCAGAAGCGCCGTGAAACTGATCATGCCAAGTGTCACCATTCTCTTATATCGATTCCCCATCTGTTTTTTGCCTCCCTGCTTCTCGCCACAGATTACCCTTTATAGTGCTTCTCCGGATCTGCAAACTTCGTATATTTTCCAATCCAGCGAAGATCAACGCTGCCCGTCTCACCACTACGCTGCTTGGCAATGATAATCTCCGCGGTCTGCGGTTTTGTCGTTGTCTCTGGATTGTAATATTCGTCTCGATAAATAAACATAACCACATCGGCATCCTGCTCGATAGATCCAGACTCTCGCAAATCCGAAAGCACTGGCTTGTGGTCCGGTCTTGCATCTACCGCACGGGAAAGCTGCGACAATGCAATAATTGGAATCTTCAGTTCCTTCGCCAAGTTCTTCAATGCACGGGAAACCTCCGCGATAAACTGCTGCCGGCTTTCCACGGCACGGCTTGGGCTCATCAACTGCAGGTAGTCGATCATGATAACCTGCACTCCATAACTCTGCTTCCATTTTCTTGCGATTGAACGAAGCTCTGAGATTGTAACCGATGAATTTTCCTCTATGTATAACGGTGAATTGGCAACTGCCTCTGTACTCTCAATCACCTTATCCCAGTCATCATCTGACAAATCGCCGACCTTCATACTCTTGGAATCGACCATTGCATCAACTGCCAGAATACGGCTTGCCAACTGTTCCTTACTCATCTCCAACGAGAAAAATCCAACCGGAATATGCTTCATAACCGCCAGATGATGTGCGATATTTAAGACAAATGCTGTCTTACCCATCGCAGGTCTGGCTGCCACCAGCAAAAGCTCTCCGGCATGCATACCAGTCAACATATTATCCAGATCCCGGAATCCTGTCGGAACACCGGTAACCTTACCATCGCTTCTTGCCGCTTCCTCCATCTCGCGAATGACATTCATCACGATCTCGCGGATCGGCACTGTATCCTCAGAACCATTCCGGTTCTGCACAAGCTTGAAGATACTCTGTTCTGCGCGCTCCATGATTACTTCTACCGGCTCCTGCGACTGATACCCATCCTTCTCGGTATTCTCGCAAAGCTTGATCAACTGCCGGAGTGCCGCCTTATCCTTGACGATCTTCGCATAGTCCTTCACCGGAGCATATAATGGAGCAGACTGTACCAACTGTGCCAGCGTCACCGTGTTTGCCACTTCTTCCGGGATATCCTTCATCCGCAGCCGTTCTACCAACGTGATCGGATCTACACTTGCTCCCTCTGAATACAGTTCGACCATGTTATCGAAGAGGATTCCGTACTGCTTATTGTAGAAATCTTCTCCTGTCAGCATATCCACCAGATCGGAAATCGCATCCCGGTTTACAAGCATCGTTCCTACGATTCCCTGCTCTGCCTTTTCATTATGCGGTTGTACGCGTCTTATCGTATTTTCATCCATAAAAACTACTCTAATCTTTCTAAGCCTGCGTCATTCCGCAAGCCCACTAATTTAAGCTTCCTCAATCTTCACTGTAAGCTCCGCAGTTACCTTTGTGTGCAGCTTGATTCCAACGGTACGTGTACCCGGTGCCTTGATAGCATCCTTCATAACGATCTTCTTTTTGTCAATGTCATGTCCAAGCTGTGACTTGATTGCCTCTGCAATTTCCTTAGAAGAAATCGAACCAAAGGTTCTTCCGTTTTCACCCATCTTGATGGAAAGTGTGATGCTCTCCTTCTCGATCTGTGCGGCGAGTGCCTGTGCATCTGCCAGCACCTCTGCGGCAACCTTATCCTCATGTGCTTTCTTCAGCTTCAAATCATTCAGGTTCTTCGAGGTTGCTTCCATACCAAGCTTCTTCGGAAGCAGCATATTTCTTGCGTATCCATCGGATACATCTACAATCTGATCTTTTTTTCCGAGGCTTTTTACGTCCTGCAATAAAATAACTTTCATGTCTGGTTCCTCCTTAATTCTTAAATATCGCCTTCCCGATACATCTCATCTAAAAGCGTCTTTAATTGAATCAATACCAATTCATTTGTACTATTTGTAAACTGGGCTCCGGCAATATTTGCATGACCGCCGCCACCCATTTTTTCCATGATAATCTGCACGTTCACATCATCGACCGACCGTGCACTCATATAAACCGTGCCATCCTTCTCCGTCGTGACAAACGACGCGCGGATACCTTCGATGTTGAGCAGGTCGTTCGCAACCTTCGCTGCAACTACCGTCGGCGCATCGGATTCCTTCGGATCAACCGTGGAAATCGCAAAATGATCCATATAAATCTCCGAATTGATGACACCCTCTGCCAACTGACGGTACGTGTACATATCGCTTCGGAACATCTTTCTGACACGGACGACATCCGCACCACTCCGGCGCAGATATGATGCTGCATCAAATGTACGCACACCCGTCTTGGTCAGGAAATTATCTGTATCAATCACAATACCCGCATACATGGCATCTGCCTCGATCGGACGAAGCTTCACCTTGCCCTCGATGTACTGCAGGATCTCCGCGATCATCTCACATGCCGAACTTGCATATGGCTCGATATACGAAAGCGTCGCATTCTCGATCACTTCGTCGGACTGTCTGTGGTGGTCAAATACCACGATAGACTTTGCCAGACTAAGCAGTTCTTCGCACTCGGTCATGCTCGGTTTATTCACATCCGTTACGACAACCAATGTATTCGGAGTTACCCGGCTGATTGCCTGTTCACTGTTGATGATCATATCATCGCCGTAGACGCTGTTCCCCATAAATCCGCTGATGATTGGGCGGATGGCTGAAGTTACCTCATTCACTACGATATATGCCTTTTTATTTAACGTCTTAACCAGACGATACACACCCACCGCCGAACCAAATGCATCCGCATCCGGTCGTTTGTGTGCCATGATAATAACACTGTCTTTACTTGTCAGAAGCTCCTGGAATGCCTGTGCCTTAACACGCGCCTTAACGGTTGCGGACTTCTCAGTTCCTGCACTCTTTCCACCAAAATACGTCGTCTTATCACCATATTTGACAACTGCCTGATCGCCGCCTCGTCCAAGTGCCAGTCCAATTGCGGTACGCGCCCGCTCATACGCCTGTGCAAAGCTGTCTGTTCCGGCACCGACACCGATACTTAATGTAACTGGAATCTCATTTCCGACATTGATACTCTTTACCTCGTCCAGAATCGCAAACTTCGTCTCACGAAGCTGTGGCAGATACTGCTGCCGGAATACGAAGAAATATTTATCCTTCTCCAGCTTCTTTCCAATCGCATCGATCGTGGAAAGATACATGTTGATTCGTCGGTCAACCAGTGCTTCCACCAGCGAATGACGAACCTCCTCCGTATTCTCCATAACCTCATCGTAATTATCAATATACAGAAGTCCTGCGACAAGCTTCTGATCCTCATTTTCCTTCTTGTAGATCCGAAGCTCTGTTTCATCATACAAATACAAAGTAATCATGGCATCTGCCTGATGATCAACCATCGCACCCTCATCCGAATCTACTAACGCCTCGGAAAAATCGATACGGCGCAGCAATGCCCGATAGACACGGTCGTTATATTCCAGATCCATCTGCATTTCCTCAGACGATAACGCCTCCGCATCCACCGCCGGGAAGAATGTCGCAATGTTCTTGCGAATCCGCTTTTTAGAACCAACGCCGATCTCCTCGATAAACTTTGCATTGCCCCACAGAATCTTACCATCCGTATCCAGCAACGCATACGGAATATCCAGCTCCTTCAGAAGCTCCTTCTGTATCTGCCCCTGTTCCAACGCAAACCGGAAGACAACCGGCATGATCGCCGCCTTCATTACAATGAAAAATATAATCTCACATACAACGAAGATAAAAACTGCCGCAGCGGCAATCGCACCGCTCTTTTTGTCGTGTACATACAGCACGATCACCATCCCAACCAGAAGCACAGTCAGTGCCAATGGCATCAGCAGATATTGTTGTATTTTCTTTTTTAAGACCTTTTCGTTATTCATCGATCCTCACCTGTTGCTGTCTCAAACAGCCTCTCCCAGTGACTATTTTGCAATATTCGCAAGTCTTTCCTTTACCTGCTCTAATGTCTCTGTATACTTCTGCAGCTTTGTACGCTCTTCCTCAACCTTTGCTGCAGGTGCCTTATCGACGAACTTTGGATTTGCAAGCATACCAGACGCACGCTTAATCTCTGCCTCTAACTTGGTCTGCTCCTTCGTCAGGCGCTCGATTTCCTTCTCGATATCTACAAGCTCTGCAAATGGAATGTAGATTGCTGCATCATGGATCACAACGGATACCGCATCATCTGCAATTCCGCTCTTATCTGCCTGTACCTGCACGTCACTTGCATAGCCAAGCATCGCGAAGAAATTCTTACTTGCTTCGAAGATCGCACGGATGTCTTCCTTCGGAGATACAACATAGACGCTTGCCTTTCTGCTCGGTGCTACGTTCATCTCTGTACGCACATTCCGGATACCACGTACCGCTTCCTTGATCTTATCCACAGCAGCTTCATCTGCCTTGAAATCAAATGCCTTGTCATATTCTGGCCACTTAGAGATCATGATAGATTCCTCGTCGGTCAGTGTACAGAAGATCTCCTCTGTTACAAATGGCATATATGGATGCAACAGCTTCAGACCAGTTGTAAGAACCGTCTTCAATGTCCAGAGTGCTGCTGCCTTTGTCTTGTCCGCATCATCCCAGAGTCTTGGTTTTACCATCTCGATATACCAATCACAGAACTCCTCCCACAGGAAATCGTAAAGCTTTGATACTGCGATACCAAGCTCGAACTTCTCCATGTTGTCTGTTACTTCCTGAACCAGATCGTTCATCTTAGATAAGATCCACTTGTCTGCGAGTGTGAAACCATACTGCTTCATCGCTGCATCGACATCGGCTGTCATGGCAGCATCAATACCTGTGATATCTGCCTTCTCAATATTCATCATGATAAATCTGGATGCGTTCCAGATCTTATTTGCAAAGTTACGGCTTGCTTCGACTCTCTCCCAGTAGAAACGCATGTCGTTACCCGGTGCATTTCCGGTAATCAATGTGAACCGGAGCGCATCGGCACCATACTTGTCGATTACCTCCAGCGGATCAATACCATTTCCAAGGGATTTACTCATCTTACGTCCCTGATCGTCTCTGACCAGACCGTGGAAGAGTACCGTGTGGAATGGAAGCTTGCCTGTCTGCTCGATGGATGAGAATACCATACGGATTACCCAGAAGAAGATAATGTCGTATCCGGTTACAAGTACATCTGTCGGGAAGAAGTAATCCAGATCTTCCGTCTTGTCCGGCCAGCCAAGTGTAGAGAATGGCCAGAGTGCAGATGAGAACCATGTATCGAGTGTATCCTCGTCCTGCTTTACATTGTTGCTTCCACATTTTGGACAGGTGCAGACAGTCTCCTTCGATACGATCGTCTCACCACAGTCCTGACAGTAATATGCCGGGATACGATGCCCCCACCAGAGCTGTCTGGATACACACCAGTCACGGATATTATCCAGCCAGTTGTAATATGTCTTGTCCATACGCTCTGGAATCAGCTTCAGCTTGCCGCTTACAACTGCTTCCTTCGCCGGCTTTGCCATCTCACTCATCTTGACGAACCACTGTGGCTTTACAAGCGGCTCTACGGTTGTCTTACAACGGTCATGTGTACCTACCATATGCTTGTGTGGTACCACCTTCACAAGAAGTCCAAGTGCATCAAGATCAGCAACCATTGCCTTTCTTGCCTCGTAACGATCCATACCTGCGTACTTACCGCCAAGCTTGTTGATTGTAGCATCATCATTCATAATATTGATCTCTTCGAGATTATGACGCTTTCCAACCTCGAAATCGTTCGGATCATGTGCCGGTGTGATCTTTACACAACCGGTTCCAAAATCTTTATCTACATACTCATCGGCAATCACCGGAATCTCACGGTCCGTGAGTGGCAGTTTTAACATCTTGCCAACGATATCCTTGTATCGCTCATCCTCTGGATTTACTGCAACAGCAGTATCGCCAAGCAATGTCTCCGGACGTGTCGTTGCGATCTCTACGAATCTTCTTTCCTCGCCGACAACCGGATAATTGATGTGCCAGAAGAAGCCATCCTGCTCCTCGTGTACAACCTCAGCATCGGAAATGGATGTCTCACAAACCGGACACCAGTTTACAATACGGGAACCACGATACATATATCCTTTTTCATACAGCTTGCAGAAGACCTCTGTGACCGCCTTGTTATTTCCTTCATCCATCGTGAAACGCTCACGATCCCAGTCTGCAGAAGACCCCATTTTCTTCAACTGGTTGACGATCTTGCCGCCGTACTCTCTACGCCAGTCCCAGACACGCTCCAAGAACTTCTCACGTCCAAGGTCTTCCTTGTCGATGCCTTCCTTCTTGAGTGCCTCGATAACCTTCACCTCTGTCGCGATTGCGGCATGGTCGGTTCCCGGCTGCCACAGTGCATTGTAGCCTTGCATACGCTTGAAACGGATCAGAATATCCTGCATCGTGTTATCGAGCGCATGTCCCATATGCAGCTGTCCGGTAATGTTTGGTGGTGGCATCACAATGGTAAACGGCTTTTTGCTCCGATCTACCTCCGCGTGAAAATATTTGTTTGCAACCCATTTGTCATACAGACGCGGTTCAATCTCCGCCGGGTTGTAGTTCTTCTCTAATTCCTTAGCCATGTCTTTCTTCCTCCATATATGAATGATGTCGTGTATCAAGATACACAATCAAACTTCTCTTATTTTGTATCTGTGATCCGGAATCACAATTCCAGATTGTAGGTTGCGAGCAGCTCCCGGATATAACTTTCAATGCCCGGATTCGCAGCCATGCTTGCTTTTAACGCCGCCGTGGCATTCTGCCGGATCTTCTCACAGCTTGCCATCTTCTCACGGATCTTCTGTCGACGTACATTCAGACCATGCTTAATCTCGACCATCTCCCGCCGATCGATCAGTGCATTTGTCTGATTCTTCCAGACCATCGGATCGGTCACACCGACATCGGAAAGCTGTTTTACCAGCCTGTCACATGCAAGATAATAGCTCTCGCTTGCCTGTGAATACTTCTTTGCATCGCGCTGCATCTGGTTGTACAGATCCCAGCGATACATCAGCTCCTTACCGGAATTGACGCCGTATTTTTCATAGATATAATCTAATGTATTTGTATTATTGACATATTTTGCTTTGACTTTATTCAGTAACGATATGGCACGTTGCAGCTTCGCGTCATTCTCCTGTACGCGCCGGTTGATATTGGCGTACTGGATGTAGCACACGACAAAACAGATCACCGCGACTGTTCCTTCGATCGCCGCCGGCAATGTCACATCCTTCTTCGCAAGCAGCGCCACCGTAAACAGGGTAATGCTGATCAAAAGGAACAACACCAGCACCACGATCAGAGCGCTCCGAATCCTGTATGCATTGTCGGTATCCTCGACACGTGCATATTTCAGATCTTCTTTTTCTCCTTCGAGATACCCCATGTCGTTTTTCAACATGGAATCCCGCATCTCCATATCATTTAAGTTCTTGATCGTATCCGGAATGTCATCCCCCAGCCGCTGCATCGTACGATACTGCTCAGTCGTAAGCAGATTCTCCGACTGCTGGTATTTGCTGCGGTTGCCATCCAGTCGTTCAATCTCCTTTGCAGTTTCAACGATATCCTCTGCGAGATTTACCGGCAGCTCCTCGATCCGCTGGATATCAACCAGATAATCCGTCACAAGCTTGTACTCCTGCTTCATATCCTCCATGTGATATTTCGTATCGACCAACTGTTCACAGAAATCACCGACGGTCTTCCGCTCGCGGTTCGACGACACCGTCTCTTTGACTTCCCGCCGGATCTCCGGATCGACGCGTTCCTTGAGCACAGCCTTCTCCGCAGCCCGCTTTGCTTTTTCCTTATTTCGTTCTGCCCTTGACTGATTCCTGCGCTTTCTGCGTTCTTCCCGCATGCGTTCCTGTTCTTCAATCAAGGCGTCATATTCGGCATCATCTTCATTCAAGTATGCCTTGATCTTCTGAAACATTCCCATCAAATCGCCTGCTCTCTGAATTCATCCTTCAATTGTCCAAGTATAATATCCATTCGCTTGTCGTAATCAATCATGTCCTTATTCATACGGTTGTATACTGCACGCTGTAACATGGAGAAGATCGTCATCTCCCGGACATCCTCGTTGGAATCTCCGATCTCAATCATCAGATTCTCAAAATTATCTTCATCGAGGTCGAACTTCCGCATTTCCTGCTTCAGTGTCGTTGCGTCGTTCCCTGCCGAAAATACGATCAGGTAACTGCGCAGGCTTTCCTCGTTGCCATTTAATTCATACGCTTTCATAAAATAGCGTTTTGCGTCCTCCACATCCATGTTATTGGCAGCCGCCACGCCACGGTTGTGATAGACATTTCCCAGAAATACCTTGTCTGTGATATCCTGCTGATTGTCCAGAATTTCATCGTAAATGGATGCCGCCTTGATGTATCTGCGGTAACCAAGATAACTGTCCGCCTTTAATTTCTTGCGCTGGCTTGATGTCAGCCGGCGATATTTCTGCCATGCTTCCACATAGGTTGCAATCTCATCCGGTGTATAGTAATCTCCGGCATTCAAGATCTCAACCAGCAGATCCTGTGCAAATGTCGCCTTGTTTGAAAGTGCCACCAGCTTTGCCGCCAGCTCCGGCATATCCAGCTCATCCCGGATCCAGTCAAACAGCTTCTCAGACAGAGAAGACTTCGAAATCAGCACGGTATTATTGTAGATATAAAAGCACAGCTCCTCGTAGGTGTTGATTTCCACCTTCGTATTCAGAAAAATAAATGGATGCGATGCTTCCTTTTTTGTACATAAGATAATTTTTGACATTAAACATCAAACTCCTTACGATAAATCTTGTTCGTGGTCGGGAATAATTTTCCAAATCCAACATCCTTAATGATAAATGCGCCATGATGTGGATTCTCAAATTCCACTTCCACAGAGAACTTGGACGTCTTGTTCGGACGTTTCGGGATTCCGTGCAGCTTCACGACCTCCCGCTCTTCTTCCCCGGTCTTCCGGTTCCGGTATACCAAAGTCAGGGACTCTGTATCATCCAATATAATACTGATCTTTCCGTGGATGTTGTACCACTGTCTGCCGCCCATGGCGATCGGGATAAACCGATCCTCCTCGTCCTCCGAAGAGATGCCGACATCAAAGATCACATTCTCCTTTGTCTCTACAAAATACTTCTTATAGAATTCTCCATATTCACCGCCGACAGCCTTATAGCAGGCACCCTTGGTATAGATATTCTGTCCGGCAAACACACGTCTGCCCTGTGTCAGAAGCTCGCGTGATTTGTTCAGCCATTTCTCGGAAAAACCAAGTCCGGTCAGGTAAATGGAAGAAATGTATGTTTTCTTTGTCTCGTTTGCCACGATCTTTGCAAATGTAATATCCATCAGGATATTGTCGCCGCCGAAGGCTGCCAGATTGAAATTCTCAGAATAATCCTCATGTGTGACGCTGATCGTGTTCAGTTCGTGTCCATGTGAGATATCAATTCTGTAATAATGCAGACCATCGGTATTGTAGTCAAACAGTCCCACACTGTTCGTGCGCAGGCTTTCATCCTGATTGAAAATGTAATACAGACCACTGTCGAGATGGCTCGTGATCTCCACCTGTTCCTTCTCGACACCAAGCTCTTTGTAAAATGTCGAGAGCACACGGAACAAATCCTTGTTGTATTCTGGAATCGTAATGACAAGCTTCTTTACCGTCGCACCTTCATAACGATACAGGAAAGAATCGACATGCATCTTAAGCATCATCAGAAACAGCTTGCGATAACCGTAGCGCGTATTATGAACCTCAACTGTCTCCTCACTGCGCGCATTCTGAAAAAGCTCATCCAACACGATGCCCTGTTCCTTGAAACGTGCCTCGGAAGCTTCGGAACCAACATACCACTCCCCGGTCTCCAGACCGAAGAAAAGGATGTTTGGCATCATATATGTTTCTTTGTTATTTAATTGGTTGACTGTCTCCGGCTCCCGCGAGATGTCGTTATAAAAACTAATCTGCGTGGAATCCGAACACAGATCCATGCCTATATAATACGCCTCTGACATGTCTTTTTCCTTTCGTACTTATTCTTCTATTACAGTATACTCAAATTCTCTTCAAACAGATGTACCGTATTCAGATATACATCCAATGTCTCTAACAGCTCATTATCTTCCCGCATTTCCTGATTGACAAGCATGCTGTTGATAATCTCAAAACGGTTCCGGTCTTTGCGGTTAAATGCCTTGGACTTCAGTGATTCACTCTCTACCACATAGGAAGTACCCTGCTTATCATCCGAGATCTCATAGACAAGACGCTCGCCGTGGAACACAACATATTCCTTCACATACATACCCGGAATCATCTCGTCAAGAAGCTCTGTCTTGTAGATCAGATTCTGTCTGGAACCAGTATCAAATGCATACTTCACTGTTACCTGTTTGCCCGGCTCGCTCTTGTAGATCAGATAAGTCTTGAGTATGACATCCTGTGGCAGCTTGATAAAGGACTGGAAGCTCTTGTAGAACGGAAGCAGCTTACCTGCATCCATAAACTTGCCAACCGCATCCTTGATCCATGTCTTCTGCTCACCCGTATACCGATCCAACTTCGAGAAGTGATGCAGCATGGACATACGGGAAATCTCATCCTCAATATTGCCCTTCTGGATCTCCTGATACAGACAGTCAAAGACGCCACTCGGAATCTGTGCATCCTTGATCAGATAGTTATAACATGCAAACCGCAGGAACGCCTTTACAACCAGTCCCCGGTTTCTGCCTGCATAATACGCTGTAAAGATATCATAGATGTACTCGACATTTCCCATCGCGAACATCATCTGTGCCAATGTATTTTCCGCCAGCAGGGAAATATCTCTGACACGGTTACGCACCGTCTTGAAGATACCTGCCAGTTCCTCCAAATCACCCTTGTAATGGTTGATAATGTATACTAAAATTCGCTCGTTGACCTTACCGGATTTGTACAGGTGGATACAGATGGAAAGCAGATCCTCATTTAAAAAGCCATTGCTGTCCTCCACACCATAATCCGCCAGACGATACAGCTCCTCACTGTCGATTTCATCGAAGCCATACAGCTTCACCGCCTGAAATGCCTTGTCGAACATGTTCATATCGACCATGTAAGCGATCATCACACGCGCATTTGCGTGATTTAAGTATTCGATATCCAGTTTTTCGAGATACTTTGTAAGCACCTCATTATCCAGATTCTCATGATAATATTCAATAATATTCAGATATGCCTGTTGCTTGTAATCATAGGAAATCTCATCGCAGTTAACGATATCTCGTGCGGCATTGACCTCGATTGCCTTCTTGAATGTGAAGTCACCGAGCTGCTCATAGTTGTGCAGCAGCACCCGGTAATCCCGCGGACTGTATTTACAGCAGATATCCATATAGGCATTCTCGTCTACGATACGCTCCAGCCGGTACGGAATAGATCCCGCATAGCGGTTACCCGCGCTATCCTCAAAGATGATAGAAGCCGTATTCGACAGAATCTCCACATATGCCTCGCCGTTTACGATTGGCACACGCTGTACTTCCTCTAACTCCTGATGTGTGACGATTACGGCACGCACGCCCTTATTAAAGCAGACAAGCTTCCGGCGGAAGATAATATTGATCAGCTTGCTCGCATAGAGCGGGCTGACCGTCTCCGGTTCCAGGAATTCATCATAAAGCACGGTCAGATCATCGCTGACCTTACCGCTGATGATCATATTCTCCATGAAATCCTGCATCGTCGTCGCATATTCATGGTACACCTTCATGTGCTGGGACTTGTTGTAAATTACATTCGCATACAGGTACGCAAGCTCTTTTTCTGAAAGTGTATTCTTATAATTCAGATACATTAAAACTGACTGTGGTATCAGATCGTATCTGGAGAAATTCATACTCTTGACAAAGCACTCATTCAGTCCGATAAATTTCAGATTACGTTCAACCGCATCCCGATAAAACCGATGATACTTATTGTCCAGCTTTCCCGCACTGATCAGCATCGAACAGATGCTTGACAGCACTTCATCACTCTTTTTCTTTGAGTAAATGCTGTCCATAATCTCAAATATCTTCGCATCAAACTGCCGGAACGATGCCGCGAGCTGGATAAATGCCTCAATTACCTCGCCAGACAAATACTGATGACGCAATCCCCAACGGATTGTTGTGACTTCAAGATCTGTAATATGCTTGAGCAGCAGCGGATTATTGTTTAAAACCTCGCACAGCTCCATATACATAAGCGGACTGTTATACCCATGCTCATACAGATTTTTGATCTCTCGATATAATGCAGTCTGATCGTTGCTATATGTTTCATCGACAAACAACAGAAGCCAGAAATAAAATATCTTATCCTCTTCCGTGCGGTAATTTCTGCGAATCAGCTCTTTCGCCTGTTCGGTCGCGCGTCTGTCCTTGCTTACCATCGCTTTCAGATAAGCATAATAACAGTTCTGCTTGTTATTCATTCCGGAATTATCCACATCCGCTTCGATTCGCAAGAACTCCTGCTCAACCTTTTCTGTCTCACCCTGCATAATGTTCATATGCATCGTTCCCAGTCGGTACAGATCCTCCTCCGGCACATACCTTGCCAGATTGTTAAACACAAACAATGTTGTGCTGATATACTCCCGCAGTTGGATTCTTCCCATACGGTAATCCATATACGTGGTAATCAGTCGCACCTGATTCGACTTGATCAGATGTGTCTTGCTGCCCGGCTTGGACACCTTGATTTCTTTTTCTGTCGGCTTGGACAGGCTGATCTCAATCTCGATCGTCTGATAGACATTCTCGATAATGATTCTGCCGGATGTCACGCCATCCGGAATATTTTCCGGTGATATCAGTACGTCCAAGGCATACAGATTGCCATAGAAATCGGCACTTGTGATCACCTTTCTTGCCGGGATAATGAAATCCTCCGTGGAGCGTACCGTCGAGCTACTGTAGCCCCATGTGTTTTTGCTGATGTTAATCGAAATCTTGGAAAGCTCCTCCGGGAATTCCAGATTGATCTTCGCCTTGGATACCGACAGTGTCAGTGCACGTTTCTTATGTACATAGACAAGGAACTCCTCCAAAGCCTGATTGACCGACTGGCTTTCCATCAGACTGTTGTAAATCTGCTTGATTACCGGATCACGGTTGATGAATGTCCGCTTGAAATCGTCACGTACAAACACACGCGCCGCCTCTGCCCAGTTACTCTCGGCGAGTGTCGCAAATTTGAAGAGATCATCAATCTTCTGATCTCCGTATTTTACATATGGTGTCGTAATGTCAATATCATACAGGATCTTAAATTCGCCACCGTCCGTGATAACACTGATATGTCCTTTGTAATTTTTACCTGCTTCCAGACAAGTTGCATCAAAGGTGAACCCGACATCAAAATTTTTCGCAATAAACGTATGCTGGTTAAACCGCAGCATATAGCGGCTGTCATACACCATCGCTTTGATGACGTAATCGTTCGTACTGCTCACCGTGAAGACGCCCTCGTACAAAGTTCCCGATTCTATATTCAGTTTTAAAAACTTTTCTGATATCGCTACCTCAGGTCGGTCTACCTGAAATTCGCCCTTTGCGTAATGTTCTACTATCGCCTTCATGGTATCTCCTTTATTTCTTGGCTTTGCACTGAAAACCTACTTGTCATTCGTCTATTTAATAGGTATAATTATCGGTATGAGGGTATAGTTCACCCACTATCCCCTTTTAACACATATCACATTATAACAAACCCCCTTTCTTTTTTCAAGACAGGGATATAAATGGTTTGGTTTCTAATTATTAGGAGGAAAATATGAGTAACGGACCACTTCGCATCGAACAGTATGAAACTGTCCGATATGACATAAATTGTAATCCGCTTGGTATCCCGGAAAGTGTCACACGCGCAATTATGGAAAACATTGAATCAGTTGGCCGCTATCCGGATTCGTATTATGAACCTTTGAAAAATGCTCTCGCTTCGTATGCCAGCTGTTCTCCGGAACATCTGGTACTTAGCAGCGGCAGTTCTGACCTGCTGCGGTTGTTTGTTGCACTGCTTGCGCCGAAGAAAGTCCTGCTTCCAATCCCATCTGCAATGGATTATGAGCATGTATTATCCGTATACGGCTGTGAAACCGATTTTTATGAACTGGATATCAATCAGGATTATAAGCTGGATATGGATGATTTTATCGCCCATTTGTCGGATGCATACGATATGGTAATCCTTGGCAACCCAAACAATCCGACCTCTCAGGTCATCTCCAAGGAAGATATTGAAAAGCTTGCAGCCGCATGCAGCGAGTATGGGATTTCTCTTCTGATAGATGAAATGTATATTGAATTTACAGAGAACTACCAGAGCCGGACAGCGATTTCCCTTGTAAACACCTACGAGAATCTGATTATTCTCCGCAGTGTGTCCAAGTTCTTCTCTGTACCAGGACTACGGCTTGCATATGCGATCATGAACAACGAGACAAACATGACGATCATCAATATGACCGCCACACCAAACAGCATCTCCTGTCTGACTGCTGCCGCATGTACGGCGATGTTGGAAGATAAATCCTACATACGTGAATCTCATTCCCGCATCTTTACCGAGCGCAACCTGATCTACTCGGCAATGAATACAAATAAAAACCTGCGGTTATTTAAGCCAAGTGCAAACTTTGTGCTGATGCAGATTCTGAAAGAAGACGTCACCGCAAAATCCCTGTTAGCACATTGCAATCTGAAAGGCATCGTCCTTCGAAACTGCGAGAATTTCCACGGTCTGGATTCGCATTTTGTACGGTTTTCAATCATGAATCCTATGCAGAACGATCTGATGGTAAATACGATTCTGGAATTGTTGCGATAGCAGTAAGTGAAAAAGAACGGCTGGAACACATATCTGTTTCCAGCCGTTCTTTTTATTGCTACCAAATTTCCTGCTGTTATTTGCCCAGCTCTTTCTCACTCATCGCAAGCGCCGATGCAATTACCGCATCCATATCATAATACTTGTACTCGCCAAGACGTCCGCCGAAGATCACATGCGCTTCCTGCTCGCCAAGCTCCTTGTACTGCTGATACAATGCGCCGTTTTTCTCATCGTTTACCGGATAATATGGCTCATCGCCGACCTTCCACTCGGATGAGTATTCACGGGATACAACTGTCTTTGGCAGATCATTGCCTGCGTCATCCTTGCCAAACTCGAACCATTTATGCTCGATGATACGGGTCCAAGGTGTCTCGGCATCTGTGTAGTTCACTGCCGCATTTCCCTGGAAGTTTGGCTTGTCTAAAAGCTCTGTCTCAAACCGAACAGAACGATATTCAAGTGCGCCAAGCTTATAATCAAAATAAGCATCAATGGCACCTGTATAGACAACCTTCTCTGCCATCGCATCATATTCTGCTTTGTTTGCAAAATAATCCGTAGAAACCTTTACTTCGATGCCAGCCAGAAGATTCTCCACCATCTTCGTATAGCCGCCCATCGGAATACCTTGATACAACGCATTGAAATAATTGTTGTCAAAGGTCAGGCGGACTGGCAGACGCTTGATGATAAACGCTGGAAGCTCTGTACATGGGCGTCCCCACTGCTTTTCCGTATAACCCTTTACCAGCTTCTCATAGATATCTGTTCCAACCAGACTGATTGCCTGCTCTTCCAGATTCTTTGGCTCCGTGATACCGGCTACCTTTTTCTGCTCTTCAATCTTTGCCGCTGCCTCTTCCGGTGTTACCACGCCCCACATCTTGTTGAATGTGTACATGTTAAATGGCAGACTGTAAAGCTCGCCCTTGTAGTTTGCAACCGGTGAATTCGTGAACCGGTTAAACTCTGCAAACTTCGTAATATAGTCCCACACCCGCTTGTTGTTTGTGTGGAAGATATGTGCACCATATTTGTGTACGTGGATGCCCTCTACATCCTCTGTGTACACGTTTCCGGCGATATGCGGACGCTTGTCAATCACAAGCACCGTTTTTCCTTTTTCCTTTGCCTGCTGCGCAAATACCGCACCGTAAAGTCCGGCACCTACCACTAAATAATCATACTGTTTCATTCCCTGTCTCCTTTTTATATTTGCTATATTCTCCCTAGTAAAGTGCTACACACATTGTATATATATTATACAGGAAAGTCGCGGATAACATCAATACCGGAACCATCGTAAATGCATGCGGATTCATCCGGTTTTCTATCTTATCCGGTGCAATCGCAACCAAAAATGGTATCAGCACCGGCAACAGATATCTTCCCTGACATCCAAGTATCTGATCGGACGCAACTGGTGTGTACACGAGATACATCACTGTTGCACACGCCACGGCTGCAAGCAGACTTGCAAACACACAGGATATCCGGACTGCGACTGTCATGCCCTTCGTGCTGCGTTTATCCAGAAATGCAACGACAACCAGAGTCACCCATGCCAAGCCATAAAACTCTCCATATCCAAAATAGAAATATCTTTGCAGATAGGTCTGCATATTCCGAATAGAGAAGAACTCCTTCAAAAACTGTAGTAACACCTGTGCATATTCTGCCGGATTTGCAAGAACATAAGCAAGCTGTGCATTGGCGTTAATGCCTTCCCCTCCACGGGAATCTCCCTCTCCAACGCCATGCATCAATGCCGGAAGTAAAAATGTTCCTAGCAAAGCGACACCTGCCACAATTACCGGCATATAATACCAGAGTCTCTGTTTCTTATCCTTGAACTTTGCCTTTGGCATAAACAAAAACGGCAGTGCCAGCACGCAGTAGACCGCCTTTGGCATACAACCAAGCATCAAAAAAACAATCATCAAAATCGCATTTTTTGTTTCCAGCTTTTTATCCGGATTTTGAATCTCATAGAAAAAGTATGCATACGCTAACGTAACGAACCCGATCAGCCACGGATCATAGGAATAATTCGAAGCCATAAAAAGTGTCGTCGGTATCACACCAAAGGTTGCCAGAAGCACTTTTCCATAAGATATCTTCTTTATCGCCCAATAAATCAGCAACACATAGAAAATCAAATTAAAGAACTTCGCCAACATAAATACATGTACAAACGAAAGCGACAGTCCCTGCCCTACGATTGTTCCAAGTGCCAGTGGAACATAGGATAATGACCATATTCCATGCAGCCGGACATTCGGACTTACAACATGTTTTTCCTCATACAGCGCATTCAGTTCTGCATAATATGCCTGTCTGGATTCCCTGTCATACGCCAGCTTGTTATAGACAGACTCTGCAAATTCTGCCATCATTTTATCTTCCACATCCAGACGACTTCCATCAAACAGATTCGCCTCCGCCAGCACTCGGGCATAATGCGTTTCATCATCCACCATAATACCTAACGTAGCAGGAGACACCCGAATCAAAGTTCCTCCCAGTATCAAAGCTACAATGGCAAAAAACTTCTCCGGTTTTCTACCGGCACGATTGCGGAATCCATACGTGGCGATTCCAAGCAGCAAAATTGCAAACACAAACACACGCCGGCTGTCATTTGCTGCTTCGTGCAGCGACTTACAGATTACCAATTTTTCCAGCACCCACGCCAGACACCAGCCCACGACTGCCAGCACCAGATATTTGACAAGCTTCTTCCAATTCGCCCGCAGATATTGAATTCCATTCCATACCCATCGTAAAAATGCATCTGTCACGCGTGCCAGAAGCGGTATGAATGTAAACGCAACCGGCAAAGCACCGATCACAAACACATTCAGTGCTATCACGATCAATTTATGCACGCTCATTTCCGAAGATACAAATACCAGTGAACGGTTGAAAATAACCATACCTGCGATACATATGATAAGAAGAACACCATACCTGCACTTTTTTGAAAATTGTTGTTCCATACCCTCTCCTTAATCTCTTCGAAATACATCTCTTGTATATACCTTTTCCTGCACATCGTCCAGCTCCGTGCTGTAACGGTTTGCAAGAATTGCATCACTTTGTCTCTTAAATTCAGTCAGATCATTTACGACCTTTGAGCCAAAAAATGTCGTTCCATCCGGCAGTGTCGGCTCATATACGATTACACTTGCCCCCTTCGCTTTCACACGTTTCATCACGCCTTGAATCGAACTCTGACGGAAATTATCCGAATTTGATTTCATCGTGAGTCGATAGACACCAATCGTAACTTTTTTCTCACTTTCAGCATTCCATTCATTGTTCGCGCCATAGCTGTAATAACCGGCTTTTTCAAGCACGCGACCCGCAATAAAATCTTTCCGCGTCCGGTTGCTCTCCACGATCGCTGTCATCATATTCTGTGGCACACTGTCATAATTCGCAAGCAGCTGCTTCGTATCCTTTGGCAGGCAGTACCCACCATAACCGAAGCTCGGATTGTTATACTGTGTTCCGATTCTCGGATCCAGGCACACACCATCAATGATTGCCTGTGTGTCAAGCCCCTTCATTTCCGCATAGGTATCCAGCTCATTAAAATACGATACCCGCAGAGCGAGATACGTGTTTGCAAAAAGCTTGACCGCCTCTGCCTCGGTAAATCCCATAAACAACGTATCAATATTTTCCTTTTCTGCGCCCTCCTGCAACAACCGTGCAAAAGTATGCGCCGCCGCATCTACTTCTGCATCCGACTTATCTGTACCAATGATAATACGGCTTGGATACAAATTGTCATACAGCGCCTTGGACTCCCGCAGGAATTCCGGAGAAAACAGAATCCGGCTTGTCTGATATTTCTTTCTTACTGACTCCGTATAACCAACCGGTATGGTCGATTTGATTACCATAAATGCTTCCGGATTCACCTTCAGCACAAGTTCAATCACGGCTTCCACCGCTGTGGTATCGAAGAAGTTCTTCTGACTGTCGTAGTTTGTCGGCGCAGCAATGATGACAAAATCCGCATCGCGATATGCTGTCTCTCCATCTAAGGTTGCTGTCAGATGCAACTCCTTCTCTGCCAGATACTTCTCAATATAATCGTCCTGAATCGGAGAAATCTTATGATTGATCTTCTCCACCTTCTCCGGGACAATATCCACCGCTGTCACCGTATGCTTCCGGGACAACAGGGTTGCAAGTGACAATCCGACGTAGCCGGTTCCTGCAACCGCAATCTTTATATCTTCAAATGTTCTCATATTTGAAATCCTCCTGTAACACGTCTTTTCGAATAACTGTTTACTCACTCCGCAATGCTTCAACCGGATCCTTCTTTGATGCTACACGCGACGGAATCAGTCCGCCGATCATCGTCAGTACAACGCTGATCGCAACCAAGAGCACACCACCCGCAACCGGAAGCTTTGCAACACCGGTCAGACCTGCCAGATGATGAATCACTGCATTGATTGGGATGTTCAGGAGCACGGTAACTCCAATACCGATCAAACCTGCCACGAAACCAATGATAATCGTCTCCGCGTTAAATACACGCGAGATATCCTTCTTCGATGCACCGATGCTTCGCAACACACCAATCTCCTTCGTCCGCTCCAATACGGAAATATATGTGATGATACCAATCATGATCGAGCTTACCACGAGCGAGATTGCCACAAATGCCATCAACACATACGAAACCGCATTGATGATCGTACTGATGGAAGACATCATCGTTCCTACCATATCTGTGTAGGAGATTTCCCTCTCATCCTCGCCGTTTGCTTTCACCATGGCGTTATATTCTTCGATCACATCAATGATTTTTTCCTTCGACTCAAAATCGATCGGATAGATGCGGATGACCTTCGGATCATTCTCATAAGCAATACCAAGTGTGACAAGGTTGTCATCATAGGTCGCATTCTCAGCGGATTTCAGATCGGACAGCGACATGCTGTTTGACACACTCTGCGTCTGTTCCGTCATCGTCTGCATAAACTGCTTCAACTGATCTGCCGGAAGGCTCGCCATATATTCATACAGCTGATCCTCTGTCATGTCTGCGATTCCCATCTCGCTCATTGCATCCTGCGCCTGCTGCTCAGCTTCCTTCTGTGCCTCCTCGTTCAGATCTGCACCAAATTCAAATCCGGTAAATACATTCTTATCCGGATCATCCAGCTGCGCCTTGCCAACTTCGCTGTCTCTCGACAGATTCATCAGCTTCTCCACCAGTGCATGCGTATAACCAATCGTTGTTGTGATCGAATGTACTGTTGCATCCTCATTCGGACGGACGATACCAACCACCTTGATATCCAGACCATTTTTGATCTTATCTTTCAGGTAATCAGCATCATCGCTCTTATCCACATAACATTTCTCTGAATCATCGTATTCGTAAAAATCGGAAGATGGAATTACCTTATAGGTGAGACTCAGCAGGTCATCATAGGTGTACGAGGTGTTTGGATACGTCTTCGTCTCACCCTTCAATGCCGCACGCATCATCTCCTGCATCTCGCTGACATCCCGGATGCCAAGCGAATACAACTCATAATCGCTGATCTCGTTATCCTTCGTCACGACCATCACGACTTCATCGTAATTCTCCGGCCAGCGTCCGGCTACAACATCATACTGGTTCTCGAGCAACTCCTGGTTGCTGATCATCTCGGACCAGACATTCGTCGTACTCTGCGTCCCTGTCATACCCAGGTTATCCATCTCTGACATCGAACCAAATCCGATACTGTCAAAGACGGAACTTGGATTGACCTGATAGACTTCTTTCTCTACATCACTTTTGTAAGCGTTAATCGTAATGCCATAGGTGTACATGATATCGCTGGTGTAGTCCTTCATCTTCTGACCGTCACCTTCCTCGATATAATCCTTGAAGGATACCATGTCGTTAACCTTGACTTCACCAAGCATATTCTTCATATAATTACCGACAAAGTTGTTTGAATACACCTTGTCCATATCATGCTCTTCTTCACTCTTCATCTCGGTGCCGAGCATAATTCCCATCATTGCGGACATGTCAATGGACTCATCCGTGATCTCCAGCGGGTAGGTAGAAAGAGTATCTTCCTCCACGCTCTTGATATAATTCCGGAATCCATCGGACAACGATAAAATCAGCGCGATTCCGATAATACCGATACTGCCTGCAAATGCGGTAAGCAGGGTTCGTCCCTTCTTTGTAAGCAGGTTGTTGAAGGACAGATTCAACGCTGTAAAATACGACATCCGCTTATGCTTTAAGTCCTTCTTGCTTAATTCCTCATACGTTTCCTTCGCTGCTTCCTCATCGGAATACGGCATGCTATCATCTGTAATCTCACCATCCAACAGCTTAACAATTCGTGTACTGTACTGCTCTGCAAGCTCTGGGTTATGGGTAACCATAATAACGAGACGGTCTTTTGCAATCTCCTTCAGAAGATCCATGATCTGCACGCTTGTCTCTGTATCAAGTGCACCGGTCGGTTCATCCGCAAGCAGAATCTCCGGATCATTGATCAGCGCACGCGCAATCGCTACTCGCTGCATCTGTCCACCTGACATCTGATTCGGCTTCTTATGAATCTGATCGCCCAGTCCAACCTTCTCTAACACTTCCTTCGCCCGGCGTCTGCGCTCACTCTTCGAGACACCCGATAAGGTCAGAGCCAGCTCCACATTCTGCAGCACGGTCTGGTGCATGATCAGATTGTAGCTCTGGAATACAAAGCCGACACTGTGATTCCGGTAAGTATCCCAGTCCTTATCCTTATATTTTTTCGTTGATTTTCCTTTGATGATCAGGTCGCCATCGGTGTACTGATCGAGCCCTCCCACGATATTCAAGAGTGTTGTCTTTCCACAGCCGGAATGGCCAAGAATGGAGACAAACTCATTCGCCCGAAAATTGATACTGACGCCCTTTAATGCCTGTACCTTTGAATCTCCCTCTCCATAGTCTTTTACTATGTTTTTCAGTTGCAGCATGTCATCTTCCTTTCGTTTTTCTTTCACTATAAGAAAAGCGATTTCTTCACCCTTCGGGTTCCCGAAATCGCTTTCATACTCTTACATCATGTATTCAATCATCTTATTGACTGCTTCACCAAATTCCTCTGACTTCTTCTGTGCATCATCGAAATCCTTACCAATGACACCATAGTAGAACTTGATCTTTGGCTCTGTACCAGATGGACGAACGCAAAGCCAAACGCCGCCTTCCAGCTCGTAATATACAACATTCGACTTCGGAAGTCCGGTTGGAACAACCGCCTTATTCTTCATGTTTGTCGCTGTATCATTGTCGTAATTACGTGCCCAGAGTACTTCTAAGCCTGCAATCTCCTTTGGTGTATGAGACTTCAACTGATCCATGATACTCTTGATCTTCTCCAGGCCTTCGATACCCTTTAATGTCAGTGTATGGATCGCATCTACATGGTAACCATACTTCTCATAAATATCGATCATGGCATCCCACAGAGTCTTGCCCTGTGAACGATAATATGCGGCTGCCTCACAGAGTGCCATCGTTGCTACGATTGCATCCTTATCTCTGGCATGTGTACCGATCAGACATCCGTAGCTCTCCTCAAATCCGAAGAGGTATGTGCCGTTATGCTTTGTCTCGAACTCTAACATCTTCTGTCCGATGAACTTGAATCCTGTCAGAACTTCTACGAGCTTCACACCGTAGCTCTTTGCCATCTCATTTACAAGGTTTGTTGTAACGATGGACTTGATCAGCGCGCCATCCGCAGGCAGTCCCTTTGTTGCCTTAATCTGGCTAAGCTCATATTCTGCAAGCAGACTTCCTGACATATTTCCGGTCAGACAGTGATATTCTCCATCCTTATCCTTCACATACACACCCAGACGGTCTGCATCCGGATCGGTTGCGAGAACCAGATCTGCATCATGTTGCTTTGCAAGTGCAAGCGCAAGCTCGAATGCCTCTGCTGCCTCCGGGTTTGGATAGCTTACAGTTGGGAAATCGCCGTCTGGCAATTCCTGCTCCGGAACAACATATACATTCTCAAAGCCAAGTTCACGAAGAATTCTTCTGGCTGGGATATTTCCTGTTCCATGCAATGGTGTATATACAATCTTTAATTCTTTTCCGTATTTGTCGATGCACTCCTGATGCAGCACAAGTTTCTTCAGTTCTGCCATATATGCATCATCGATTTCCTTGCCGATGACTTCATATAAACCTTCATGGATTGCTTCCTGCTTTGGCATTGTAATCGCATCCTGTACAGAGATTGCCTTTACCTCACGCATAATACCTGCGTCGTGTGGAGGTGTGATCTGTGCACCATCCTCCCAATATACCTTGTATCCGTTGTACTCTGGTGGGTTGTGGCTGGCTGTTACGTTAATACCTGCCACGCAGCCAAGGTAACGAACTGCAAAAGAAAGCTCCGGTGTTGGGCGAAGAGACTCAAACACATATGCCTTGATACCGTTTGCTGCCAGACACAATGCTGCTACATCTGCAAACTCCGGTGAACAGTGTCTGGAATCATACGCAATTGCAACACCCTTCGCCTGCTTCTTACGCTGCTTGATATAATTCGCAAGTCCCTGTGTTGCCTTTGCAACGATATAATTATTCATGCGGTTTGTTCCGGCACCAATAATGCCACGCAATCCAGCGGTTCCGAATTCGAGATCCATGTAGAAACGCTCTTTGATCTCTTTATCGTCATCCTTAATTGCTGCCAGCTCTTGTCTTGTCGCCTCATCGAAAAATGGGTTGGTCAGCCATTCTTCATAAACCTTTTTGTAATCCATGTCCATGATGTTCCTCCTACTATTTAGTCCAGCACGGATATCAGATCCGCGTAGCTATATTCATCGTCTTTGCCGTTATCCTCGGCTTGTATTGTATAACTTTTTATCAAATAACCGGCTTTGTATAGCGTGATCGTATGTGTTCCCGCTGTCTTCCTAATCGACACCGGTGCGATTCCGACATAATCGCCGTCGAAATATACGCCCACACCTTCCGGTTTTTTAATCGTAATTTTATTGCCCTGCTCCGCGGACTCCGTCGTCTGCCCGCTCTGCGTCGTCGCAGTGGTCGTCTGTGATCCCTGTGTCGTTGCAGTCGTCTGCGTCATAGTCTGCCCGGATGCAGTTGTCTGTCCCTCCTGCGTCGTTGCCTCAGTCGTTTCCTCCGTTGTCTCTTCGGTCGTTTCCTGCTGCAAGGTTACGCGCAAGGTTTTCATCGTCTCTGTAATCTTAAAGCTGCCACGGAAGCTGTCATAGCCATCCGCTGTAATGCTCAATTCATGATCGCCATACAACCCGGTATACGTCCGGTTCGCAATCACCTCGTCATCAACCTTGATGACTTCATTCACATCCTCCGGCGTCACAGCAAACGTTACCGTTCCGGATGGAATTGCAATATCTGAGATATCTACATTTAACTCGCGATCCTTTGTCACACGGATACTCTTCTCTCCGGAATATCCATTTTTACTGATACGAAGTGTATAATCGCCTTCCCCGACTGCTACCAGCATATCGGCAGTAACCGGAACAATCACATCTTTTCCAATCTCTACAAATCCGCCAACATATGTCCCCTGATTTAACAGCCGGACATACCCGTGCCCCTTCGTAATGATCACGGACACCAGACTACCATTCCACAAGGACAGCGTCACCTCATCCTCCGTATTTACATCCACGAGAGAAAGCGCCTGATCCCCATCAAATACCTGTGCATAATCCGATACCGGGAAACGATTTCCATTATAAACAGCGGTATGTTCATCCTGCCGGTACAGAAACTTCTTGATCTGTGTATACGTCTTCACCTTCGCGTTCTTCGCAATGCTGACCAGCTTCTCTGTGTCCACATAATACACGATATCCACGACATTTCCACAGGCAACATTGTCAATGCCGATATCCGCGCCCTTCGTATCCGTCACGCGCACACCGCCATGATACTGCAATGTTATATCTGTACCATCCAGCACCGATACAAAATGCATCTGATTATTCTCCATGTCCATGCTCGTTATGATTGCCGTCATAGAAGCCTCTTCATGCTCTACCGTGACTTCCTCCGTGTTCTCATAGACCTTGACATCATTCTTCTTTTTCTGCCCGCAGCCTACGAACACGAACGCAAGCATCAACACAACGATTCCATATTGTATCTTCCGCTTATCCATAAAACCACCTTAACTTCTGTATTATACAAGATTATTTTGCAAATGTGAAGATTATATATTCATTTTTTCGAGATATTATAGGAAGATAATTTTTCAAGTAATGTCTGCTTCTTCTCTTCCTCTTCCATGATCCGGTTCAATTTCTCGACCATTTTCGGGGAAATACGTGTCTTGGAGCCATTCATATATTGATTCGAGAGCTTGTAGAATTTTTCAGGATACCGATAGAGTCCACCAATATATGCGACGTCCGTCTGTTGCAATGGGATTCCCTGCTGATACCGTTCTAAGATTGCTGTGAGCAGCGCATAGGCATATCCATTTTTTTCCACCGTCTTCCGGATAAAATAATACAGATCCTGCAACTGATTCCCGATATGATATTTCTCAAAATTGATGGTTGCAATATAGCGTGCATCGGCTGTCCCACATACAAGGACACTATGATGGTTGTAGATGCCATGACAATATCCCATATGTTCGGATTCACCTATCATCCCCGCCTCTGCCTGTTCACAGCGCAGCCCCTGCTCATAAAAATACGGAAATGCCTGCATAAACAAAGCTTCAAACTCCCGTTTCGGACTCTGCTTCGCAATATAATTATGTACCCTCTTCATTTCCCGGTTCCGTCGCTTGACATCATTCTTCTCACGGATCTGCATGTCACGGTCAACCTCCTGCCAGACCGTCCTGCCTGCACGGTGCAGTGCAACCAGATTATCGACCGCAAGCATGATTTCATTTTTGTTGCTGACACCCATCTCGCGGCCGTCAAAATACATCCGCATCACAAACGGATTTCCATAACGATCATACGTGATCAGTTCGTCCTCCACATTTTTCACAAGCCGGTCAATATGCGGAAACCCAGCCAGATACATATGCTCTTTGAATTCATACTCTGCCTGCAGCCGTTTTTCTCCTGCTGTTGTCGCCCTGATCTGACGTACCCCCTTGTCCGTCTGCAGCAGCATCGCTCCCCGTCCCCGTCCTATGTGATCCAATCTCACATCGTACATCTCGAATACTTCCGACATTTTTTCAGCCACAAAAAATCCCCTCCCAACATCAGTCTTGTTAATTGTATGCCGGGAAGGGCGGATTCATTCCGATTGATTGTCCGCATCTATAGATACGATTCCTTTACAATCGCCAATAATTGTTCACTTGTATTTAATTCCGGCTCTTCAAGCACCCGATCCAGCAGCGCCTTCAAAATACGCCCCATATCCGGTCCCGGTTTCACGCCGATCGCAATGAGATCCTTTCCGCCGATTGCAAGCTCCGACAACTTCAGACACTGCTTCTGTTCTATAATCTCCGCATACATCGCTTCCATATGTGCAATCACCTGTCTGCGCTGTTCCAGATAATAATCACTCTGGCCTGCCATATCGCCCTTTCGAATCTCCAGAAAATCGGCAAAATGTTCTGCGCCAAGCTGCGCCACAAACCGACGGAAGCTCTTCATCCCCGGTCCATCGCCAGAGAGACCATAATCGTGATTTTTCACCAGTCTGCAAACCTGATCGATCGTATCATTATCAAGCTTTAACCGGCGCAGGATCGTGCGCGCCATCTTCGCAGAGAGTTCCTGATGTCCATAGAAATGATCGACGCCCGCTTCGTCTGTCGTCTTACACTCTGGTTTTCCGACATCATGCAGCAACGCTGCATAACGAAGAACCGGTGTTGCCGACACTGCCCGCATAACCTGCAACGTATGACGACCGACATCATACAGATGATAAGGGTTATTCTGTGGCGTCTGCATCATCCGGTCAAATTCCGGCAGAAATATGCCGGTGAGTCCCAGCTCGTACGCTTCTTCCAGCCGTTCCGGATGCTTCGACACGATCATCTTCGTAAGCTCTGTACAAATCCGTTCTGCACTGATATCCCGCAGGAACTTTGCCTGTTCCCGCATTGCCGTCCGCGTCGCTTCCTCGATCACAAAATCAAGCTGTGCCGCAAACCGGACAGCCCGCAGGATACGAAGTGCATCCTCGTCAAACCGTTCGGATGCCTCACCCACACAGCGGATGATTCCTTTCTCCAGATCTTCCTGTCCACCGAAGATATCAATCACGCCCTGCTCCGGATTATATGCCATCGCATTGATCGTAAAATCCCGTCGTTTCAGATCTTCTTCAAGACTCGCTGTAAAGCACACCGATTCCGGTCGACGGTGGTCGGTATAAACACCATCCACCCGGTATGTCGTCACCTCAAATGCATAATCGGTATGACTGGCAGGCGATCCACTTCCATCGTCCAAAATCTCACGATCCACTAAGACCGTCACCGTTCCATGCTGGATTCCCGTATCGATCGTGCGGCGGAAAATTGCCTTGACCTCCTCCGGTTTCGCCGAGGTCGTGATATCCCAGTCATTCGGCTGCTTGCCGAGCAGGCTGTCCCGCACGCAACCGCCAACAATATATGCCTCATACCCATGCTTATTTAATTGTTGTAAAATATATGCCGCCCCTGTCGGAATTTCTATTTTCATGTATTTCACCCAAATAAACAACTACCCCGCTGATGTCAGCAGGGTAAATGTTCTGATTTTTATTTTTAGTATGCCTTTCCAAAATAAACCATGTGTTTCGCAGGCTTGCCACAATGTACACATACATCACCAAGCTTCTCCTGTACAAACGGGATACATCTCGTTGTTGCACCTGTCTCGTCCTTGATGGCTGTCTCGCAGGCTTCCTCGCCACACCACATAGCCTTGATGAATCCCTGCTTCTTCTCCAGAATATCTGTGAACTCATCCCAGTTTGTAGCGACATGCGTATTCGCATCACGATGTGCCTTTGCCTTTGCATACATATCATCATGCATCTGTGCAAGCAATGCCTCACAAGTCTCTGCCAGCTTGTCAAATGGCACGATTGTCTTTTCTCTTGTATCACGGCGGACAACAACTGCCTGTCCTGCCTCGATATCCTTCGGTCCAACCTCAACACGAAGTGGAATACCCTTTACTTCCTGCTCGGCGAACTTGAATCCAGGGCTCTTATCGGAATCATCAACTTTCACACGGAAGTTGGATGCGAGCACGCTGCGAAGCTCTTCTGCCTTCTCGAGTACACCCTCTTTTTTCTGCATGATCGGAACGATCATGATCTGTGTTGGAGCTACCTTTGGAGGAAGCACCAGTCCGCTGTCATCACCATGTACCATGATGATAGCGCCAATCATTCTCGTTGTCATACCCCAGGATGTCTGATGTACATACTGAAGCTTATTGTCTTTATCTGTATACTGGATGCCAAACGCTCTGGCAAATCCATCGCCAAAGTTGTGGCTTGTTCCAGACTGTAATGCCTTACCATCGTGCATCAGAGACTCAATCGTATAAGTTGCCTCTGCACCTGCAAACTTCTCCTTATCTGTCTTACGTCCCTTGATAACCGGGATTGCAAGTACTTCCTCACAGAAATCAGCATAGACATTCAACATCCGGATCGTTCTTGCCTCAGCCTCTTCTGCTGTTGCATGTGCAGTATGACCTTCCTGCCACAAGAACTCTCTTGAACGAAGGAATGGTCTTGTCTCCTTCTCCCAACGAACAACGGAACACCACTGGTTATATACCTTTGGAAGATCACGGTAGCTCTCAATTTCCTTAGAATAAAAATCACAGAACAATGTCTCAGATGTTGGTCTGACACACAGACGTTCCTGCAGTTCATTCAATCCACCATGTGTGACCCATGCAACCTCTGGTGCGAATCCTTCGACGTGATCCTTCTCCTTCTCCAGCAGACTCTCTGGAATAAACATTGGAAGGTATACATTCTCTACGCCTGTTGCCTTGAAACGCTCATCGAGGTTCTTCTGGATCAGCTCCCAGATGGCATAGCCCGCCGGCTTGATAACCATACATCCCTTTACGCTTGTGTAATCACACAGCTCTGCTTTACGAACTACATCCGTATACCACTGTGCGAAATCCTCATCCATCGCTGTAATATGCTCTACTAACTTCTTGTCCTTTGCCATTTCTCTTGTCCTTTCTATTTCCACTCTATTCAAATTCATCCAAATCGAGTACCGCGAATGCTTCGCCCTCAGGTTCTTTTTTGATCACGATTTCCTCTCCAGTGATCGGATGCTTAAATTCCATCCGTGAGGAGAATAAACCGATCTGTTTATATTTGCGTTTTGTCTTCGCGAATTTCGGGTTATATTTCGTATCACCCCAGATACCACAGCCCCGGCTCGCAAACTGCGCCCGAATCTGATGATGTCTGCCTGTGACAAGTTCAATCAACACATAGCTGAGCGTTCCGTCGTCCGTATCCATGACATCGAGCACCTCATAATATAGCTCTGCGCGCTTGGCACCCTTTTCGCCTTTTTTCACGACTTTCGTTGTGTTCGTTTTTCCATCCCGCAGAAGATAGTCTACCATCTCGCCTTCAAAATCCGGAAGTTCTCCGGTTATGACCGCCTGATAATATTTGGCGATCTCACCATCCTGCTGCATATCTGAAAGCTTTGCCGCTACCTCTGGCGTCTTTGCAAATACCATCACACCCCCTACGGGACGATCCAGCCGGTGAATCGCAGCCACATACGGCTCTTCCGCCTGCTCCGATTCCGCTTTGTCATACAGGTAATGCTTGATTTTCGTAATCATATCTTCATCGTTGCCCTTGTCGCCCTGTGACAACACACCATACGGCTTTACACAGGCAAGCAGATATGCATCCTCGTATAAAATCTCTAACTTCATAATTCCTGTCCATTTCCGATATACTTCCTATATCTTAGCTATATTTACACACAACTAAAAGGAATTATACAAGAGTTGCCATCTTTTTGCAACCAGCGGACACAGAAAGTTTTCAATCCTATCGGTGTTTTTTGAAGATCCCTTTTTTCGTTTTTGTCGCTGCCACCTCCGCATTTGCCTGCTGGATTTCCCGCAGCACCGTGTCCAGTCTCCGGTACCGTGCTTCCTCGCGTTCCTCTTTCTCCCGCATAACCGCATCAAACTGCCGCATCACATCCGCGGTCACTTCCTCTTTAATGGATGTCGTGATAATATCCTTGTTTTCCCGCAGGGCAGTTGCGATCACACGATTCATAACACTTTGCAGTTGTGCCTGCTTGAAGTCAACAACCTTGTCCTCATCCCCCACCATCTTCTGCATACGTTCTAACATCGAATCCTTATCCTCATCCATCCGGGTATGTACGGGGCGGAGCTCCACCGACGATGTGTGCTTGATGTTCGCTTCCGGTTTGCATGGTTTATCCTCGTTGTCTGTTTCTTCCTGTGCTATTTTTGCGCAATCGATGGTCTGCGCATTCCCCTCATTTTTTTCTTCTGTCGAATCCAAAGCATCCTCTTCAGATTTTGCACGTTTTGCACGAATGATCGCATTTCGGATGTCCTTGAGCATCAGCCCTTCTTCCTTCATCGCCTTCACGCTCTCAAATAGCCGAATATCACGATCATCATAATACCGGTGTCCCTGCGCATTCCGCTTAATGTCCAGTTTTAATTCATCCTCCCAATATCGAAGTACATGTGTTTCTACATGCAGTTTTTTTGCAGCTTCCTTGATTGTCATAATTCCCATCTCTCCTTATAAATGTAAACATTTTTCCGTTCTTACCTTAACATAAATATACTTACATGAAACCAGCTTTCGTACACTTTATTTAGCCATTTTTCCTGTTCCTTCGACAAATGTATTTCTGTGCATTTTATGTGAAATCTGCATCGGACGATTGCAGATTTTGATTATTTCGAGTATGATTATTTTGTATGTCTATCCAATTAAAGCAGATACTATACTATAAGATACAGGAAAACGGAGGTTATATATTATATGTGGAAAAAACTTTACAAGAAAGCGACTGCACTCGCCCTTGTCTGTGCGATGTCCGTCATGCTGACCGCATGTGGTGACAGTAACAGCAGCTGGAACGCAGCATCTTCATCCTTAGAGGATTCTGTGGAGGACGCGATTGCCGCAGGAAATACAGAGCCGGAAGCATCTCCGATCGATGCCTCCTCCCTGGAAGATTGTGCCTATGCACTGCCTGATCCAACCGGAGAAGAAGCAAAAGCCGAGCAGGAACGGTTTCATACTTACCTGATGGACAACTTTAAGGAGAGCGTCACTAGCGATACCGTCACGCTTCACTATACCGTTGCCAATCCAGCCGACTACGATCTGGATGTTCCAACTGCAACCTTTGGCGATGTGGAAATCTCCGAGGACGCCATTGCAAATGACAAAAAAGAAACCGAAGATGAAATCACAGAACTACAAAGCTTTGACTACGATCTCCTGACCGGATCGCAGAAATACACCTATGACGTCATCAAGGATTATCTGGATCTGAATCTGGAATCCTATGATTACACATATTTGTACGAACCATTTGCCTACACAAGCGGCTTGCAGACAAACATGCCGATCAACATGTCTGAATACAAATTCTACAACGAAGGGGACGTTCAGGACTATCTGGCATTGCTTGGACAGTTATCCGATTATTATGGAAAATATCTGGACTTTGAACAGACAAAGATTGACAAAGGACTTTTCATGAACGAGCATTCCGCCAGCGAGGTTGTTCGCCAGTGCGAAGAATTCATTGCAACCCCGGAAGAGAATCTTCTGATTGCAACCTTTGAAGATAAGGTTCGCGGTGTCGAGGGCTTGAGTGAAGAACAGATTCAGGACTACATTACCCAGAATCACGATACGGTTATCAATTCCGTCATTCCTTGCTACAAGAATGTAATTAACTTCTTTAATGCACACAAGGATGATGGTCAAAACGATCTGGGACTTGCCGGGTTTGAACACGGAAAAGAATATTACGCATATCTGTTAAAGGATAAGGTTGGCACTGACAAAACGCCGGAGGAAGTCATCGACTGGCTGGACAATGCAATCGATGATGTCATGTATGAATACCAGACAACCGCGCTTGCCAACTATTCTGCTTATGAGCAGTACTTTAACGATTCCAGTGACAGCTTATATGCGGATAACGATCCGCTGGAGACGATCAACTACTTTAAGGATGCTTTTGCCGATCGCTTCCCTGCCATGCCTGACGTGCATTACACCGTTGAAAATGTCCATGAATCCTTGGAAGATATCGTCAGTCCGGCATTCTATGTGACAACACCAATTGATGCCTACGACGAAAACTCCATCTACCTGAATATGGGCAGTGACGGCGCCGGTGATCTGTGGTCCACCCTTGCGCACGAAGGAATCCCCGGACATATGTATCAGTTCACCTACTACTTGAGCACGAACCCGGAGCCAATCCGCACGTTGCTTAACTTTAACGGCTACACCGAAGGCTGGGCTACCTATGTTGAGATGATGAGCTACGATATGTACAAAGATTATCCGGATGACAGTTATGCAGATTTCGAACGGATCAATTCTGAATTGAACCTGCTTGTCAGCGCCCGTGTCGAAATCGGTGTCAACTATGAGGGCTGGGATCTGGAAGCAACACAGAAGTACCTCTCCGACAATGGTTTCAATTCTGATGGAGCCGAAAGCATCATGGATTACGTTATCGCCGAACCAGTCAACTACCAGATGTATGTCATGGGCTGGCAGTCCTTTCAGGAGCTTCGTGACTATGCAGAATCCGCCCTTGGCAACAAGTTCGACGAGCAGGCTTTCCACAAGGTTGTGCTTGATGCAGGTCCATCCCAGTTCTATCTGATTGAGAAGCTTGTCAAACAGTATGTGAAAGATAATTTATAATTTTATATATAGCAAAAAGCAACTCTTTAAAGAGTTGCTTTTTTGTTTACCAATACTTCTGTATCAAATATTCTGCTTCTTCCTCTGATTTATCATAGGATTCTACGAGATTTTTTATTACATTCTCTTTTGTTCCATACACTTTTTTCATAAGATCCATCAGTGTTTTTTCTGCTTTATCCCGTTCTTCCTTCGCTTTACTGAGTTCTTCCTCCGCCTTCTTCGTCTTCGCACGCTCTTCCTGTATGTTCATTGGCTCCATATTCTCAAACCAGTTTCCCATGCTCTCGCCTCCGATCATTT
>CAVKUW010000112.1:0-54761 GCA_963659815.1 Butyricicoccaceae bacterium | reverse complement strand
ATAATTCTAATCGAAACAATAATTCTAATGAGTGTGATCATAAATGGGAAAAGGTGACAAAGCAGGTTTGGGTAGATCCTGTGGAACATACAGAGACGGTAGTTGTCGAGGAAGCTAAGGATGTACCTATCACAGAGAATGTTTTACATTATGTATGCACTGGTTGCGGTACCGATCTTGGTACTTCTGAGGAAAGTGCTATTACGCATTGCCTAACTTGCCAAGATGGTGCAGCATCGCTAAGAGGAACTACTGTAAGTGTAATTTCAGGGTATACCCATGTACCAGCAAAAACTGAAACCAAAACAGTTGTTGATAAAACAGGCTACTACAAAGAAGAAGTCACTGGCTACAAATGTACCAAATGTGGTGCCACGAAATCTAAGTAATTCAGAATAAAAAATAACTACAAAAAAATCTAGCCATTGGTACCTGTACCTTTGACTAGATTTTTTTAATAGATAATTATATTCTACAAAGAGTCCACAAACCGCATAAACGCTGTCTGTCCCTCTTCTGTCCGCTTATACACGCCCGCACATTCAAGCACCTTTACGAATACCTTGCTGATCTCGTCGTGCAGAATCTCTGTGATATTCTCCACGGTAATCTCATAATTGCCAATCCATGAATCTACCCAGTCTGCATGCTTCTCAATGAGTGCATTCTTGCGGATATCCTCACCTGCTAATATCGCCTTGGATAATTCTGCCATCTCGCCCTTCAGACGTGCTGGAAGTACCGCAAGTCCCATAACCTCGATCAAGCCGATATTTTCCTTCTTAATATGATGCAGGTCTGCCGATGGATGATAAACGCCCCACGGACATTCCTCGGTTGTAATATTGTTTCGGAGTACAAGATCCAATTCGAGCTTATCGCCATGCATCCGTGCAATCGGTGTGATCGTATTGTGTGGGACGCCGTCTGTCTCACTGAAGATAAATGCATCCGCATCCGTGTACGCTCTCCAGCTTGTGAGAATATGGTCGGCAGCTTTCGCCATCACTTCCATATCATCGCCCTGCAGACGGATGACTGACATCGGCCATTTCACGATACCCGCTGTGACACTCTCAAATCCCGGAATCACGAACTTACGCTCATAATCTGCTTTTGCCATCGCGAATACATAACCACCACCCTGAAAATGGTCATGGCTCAGGATCGAACCGCCAACGATCGGAAGGTCTGCATTGGAACCAGCCATATAATGTGGGTACTGTCTGACAAAATCCAGAAGCTTGCGGAACACCGCATAATCAATCTTCATTGGGATATGCTGCTCATTGAAGATGATACAATGTTCGTTATAATATACATAAGGAGAATACTGCAAATAATAGTTCTGTCCGTCCAGCTTGATCGGGATCACACGGTGATTCTGTCTTGCCGGGTGTGAGAAATGTCCTGCGTAGCCTTCATTTTCCTTGCAGAGCAGACAAGCCGGATACCCGGATTTCTTCGCCTGTCCAGCCTTTGCGATATCTCGCGGATCTTTCTCTGGCTTGGACAGATTGATCGTGATGTCGATCGGACCATATTCGGTGTCTGTCACCCATTTTTCATCCTTCGCGATACGATCCTTCCGGATATAATTGGTTGCCTGACTGAAATGATAATAATAATCGGTTGCTTCCTTCGGATTTTCCGCATAACGCTTTGCAAATTCTGCCCGTACCACGCTTGGTGGTGGCGTAATGCAACCCATAATCTTCGTATCAAACAAGTCCTTTGCAGTTATGGTATCTTCCTTCATGATGCCATGTTCATGCGCATATTTCATCATGTCCTCCAGAATCTCACAAACAGCTCTTGGCTCTGTAATCTCTGGATTCTCCTCATACTCCATCACGTCGAACAACTCCAGCAGGCGGTTCGTCGCATATACCTCATCTGCCTCGCAGATCAACCCATTGTTCTTACCATATATCACTAATTCACGAATCAGATCTGTAATCATAGTGATTCCTCCATTCTTCGTCTTCTATAATAAACCTACGCCAGCACCTTCATACCGCCATACTTGCGGATCTTCAGCACCTTACATGAATCTGCGCCAAATAAACGATCCATCGCTGCACGGTATTTATCAACAGCATCATTCTTCACAAATGCCTGAATGGTTCCAGCAAATCCACCACCATGTACGCGGGCAACGCCAGCTCCACCTGCAAGCGCGATCTCACTGACTGCCAACGCCAGCGACATATTCTGGTGCATCACATCATGGCTTGTGTAGACATTCTGCAGATACTTGAATGAAGAATCGCCGGATTCCTTTACCTTCTGCAAGAATGCATCGATATCGCATGCCTTTAACGCATCTACTTCCTCTTCTACCCGCACATCCTCACATAAGAAATGCAGGGCACGCAGTACGGCACGATCACCAAACTTCTCGCGCAGCTCCTGTGCGTGACTCAGGATATCCTCGATTGTAAGTCCAAGCAGAACTTCCTTGCCGAAATACGATGCTACTGCTTTCATCTCTGTTGGAATCGCTGCATAATCTGCAGTCAGGTCTGCATGAGAGCCCTTCGTATCTGTGATGCAAAGGCTGTATCCGTATGCGTTCATATCGAACTCTACTTTTTCTACCTTCGGATTCTTCACATCTGCAAAATCAATATGCACAAGATTTCCGACGGAGCATGCCATCTGATCCATCAGTCCGCAAGGCTTTCCGAAATACACATTTTCTGCATACTGTCCTATGATTGCGATTGTGATTGCATCAATGCCGCCATCGTTATACAGATAAGAAAGAAGCGTTCCGATTACCGTCTCAAATGCTGCCGATGAAGAAAGTCCAGCACCGATTAAAACGTCACTTGTAATATATGCCTGGAATCCGCCAACTGCATAGCCACGCTCTTTTGCGCCAGCAAGCACACCCTTGATCAGAGCGGTTGTTGATTCCTTCTCCTCTTCCTTTAATGTCAGATCATTTCCGTTGATCACGATCTCATCGTAGCCATCCGATACCAGACGGATCTGCATGTCTGGAAGCTTCTTCACGATTGCGATTGCATCTAAGTTGATGGATGTCGCAAGTACCTCGCCGTGCTGATGATCCGTGTGATTTCCGCCAACCTCACTTCTACCCGGTGCACTGTAGATCTCGACTGCATCCGCTCCGTATAATTTCTCATATGTCTCGATAGCTGCCACATAACGGTTCTTCTGGTATGGGAGCACATCCGCATCTACATAAATATCAAGCAATACATCATCGTATGCACCTGCCTGTAAATTCTTCTTTAATTCTGTTGTCTGTATCATATCGTTCCTCCTTTTATAATATGTAATGCCTATACATTTCGTTAAATCATCAGAACCGATTCTAAACATGATCATAACGGTTCTTTCTTGTTACATTGAATATATCACTTGTTTAGTAAATGTGTCAATACATTTACTAAAGTTTACTGTAAATATTTTTAAAATATATGTAGACTTTATCAATCAATATGTGGTATATTGTGTTTAGTAAACATTTGAAAGGAGTTTTCTATGGCTACCATTCGTGATATAGCAAAAGAAGCTGGTGTATCGGCAGGCGCCGTATCCAGAATTTTAAATAATGATGCTACTTTAAGCGTCGCTCCTGAAACAAGGGAACATGTACTTGCGATTGCGAAAAAATTGAACTATACCAAGTCCTCCCGTGCAAGGGCGATGGCAAAACCCGCATTTACGATGGGGATTGTCCTCTGGTATACGGCAGAACAGGAATTAAAGGACAGCTACTATCTCCGCGTCAGACAGGGTGTGGAAGATTTCTGTATGAAGAATGCCATCCGCGTCGTGCGTATCTTCCCAAATGAGCCGGATGGTCTGGCGCAGCTTTCCTCTGTCAACGGATTGATCTGTCTTGGAAAATTCTCGAAAAAAGAGATTGATTCATTTCTGGATATCTGTAGCAACATTGTATTTCTGGATATGCCAGTCGACGGATATGATATCACATCTCTGACACTTGATTTTGAACGTGCTGTCTACGATGTCATGGACTACCTGACCGGACTTGGTCACACAAAGATTGCCCTGCTTGCCGGTTGTGAATATGTCGGAGATGGCGAGCGGCTCATCGATGCAAGAACCGTTGCTTATAAAAAATATATGGAACACCGGGAAATGGACGCCGAGACCTATGTACGGGAAGGCAGCTTCACCGCGCAGTCCGGCTATGATATGATGATCGATCTGCTTGACAGCGGCAATCTGCCGACGGCTGTGTTCGCAGCGAACGATGCGATTGCACTCGGTGCTATGAAAGCAATCAAAGAAAGAGGTTATGAAATTCCACAGGATATCTCCATCGTCGGATTCAACGATGAAGAGTCCAGTACATTCATAACCCCTCCACTTACGACCATTCATGCCCCATCGTATGATATGGGACAACATGGTGCAAATCTTGTCTATGATGCTTCGAATCTCAGCATCAAGACACCACTCAAAGCTAAGATTCCATGTCCGCTTGTCATCCGGGAATCATGTTCCCATGTCAAATAGAACGACGAATAATTGATTTATTCGGATAACAATATTTCTTTTGCCCGGCTGTACTTCTCTCTCCAATGCAGAATCTGCTTTTCGGAGCAGCCGGCCGCTTTCGAGCGGATCTCATCAGAATTATGCGCGAGATCTGCCAGCTTTACCTTCTTTGCAACCGCATTCGGTTTCAGATTCCGAACATAATCATAATAATCAATCGATTTGTCGTGTGTCAGGAGACGCACAGCTTCCGTTACAGCCGGAGGAAATTCCTGTTCTAACTCTGCAAGTGTGACTTCCGTATCTTCCACGACATCATGGAGAAGCGCCACCGTACAGCTTACCTCCTCATCCATCTGTTCTGCCAGATGAATCGGATGAAAGATATACGGCACCCCGCTTCTGTCCACTTGTCCCTCATGTGCATGATAGGCAAGCTTCATTGCCTTGATTGTCATACTTGTATAAACCACGGATTTCCTCCCACTGTCACTGTCTGTGTGATTTTCTAATCATTTGCACCCGGCATCTCATAGAATGCTTCGGTCTCGTCAATATCATTCACTGGTGGCTTCAAGCCTTCGATCGTGATGTTATGCTTCTGTGCATAGTCCCAGAGTGCTGCATGAACAGCTTCCTCTGCGAGCAGAGAACAGTGTACCTTAACTGGTGGCAATCCGCCAAGCGCCTCCATAACTGCCTTGTTTGTAAGCTTCAATGCATCCTGAATGGATTTGCCTTTGATCATCTCGGTTGCCATACTGCTTGTTGCAACAGCCGCACCACAGCCAAATGTCTTGAACTTGCAGTCACGGATGATCTGATTGTCATCGACATCGAGATAAATACGCATGATATCGCCACACTTCGCATTTCCGACGGTACCGACACCACTGGCGTTCTCGATTTCTCCTACGTTTCTTGGGTTTGTGAAGTGTTCCATAACCTCTTCACTGTAATCTATAATCTGACTCATCGTCATTACCTCCTAATATGATTGGTATCCTTTGTATGGGCTTACTGCTTGTTCTTCTTTACGAAGTCTTCATAAAGTGGTGACATGCTGCGCAGACGCTCTACAACTGTCTTGATTGCCTCCACTGTATAGTCGATTTCTTCCTTGGTTGTCTCATCGGACAATGTCAGACGAAGTGATCCGTGTGCAATCTCATGTGGCAGACCGATGGCAAGCAATACATGCGATGGATCAAGTGATCCGGATGTACATGCAGAACCACTGGATGCACAGATGCCCTTCTGGTCGAGCATGATCAGAAGTGACTCGCCCTCGATGAACTGGAAGCTGAAGTTTACGTTGTTCGGCAGACGCTTTACCTTGTCGCCGTTTAACTTCGTATATGGAACCTCATCTAAGACACGCTTGATCAGATAATCACGCAGCTCAACTTCCTTCTTTGTACGCTCTTCCATCTTCTCTTTTGCAAATGTTGTCGCACGGCCAAAGCCTACGATACCCGGTGTATTGTGTGTACCGGCACGCTTTCCACGCTCCTGTGCGCCACCATGGACGAAGGATTCGATCTTCACACCATTTCTTACATATAAAATACCGATTCCCTTCGGTCCGTTGATCTTATGACCACTGGCTGACAGAAGGTCGATATGATATTCATCTACATTGATTGGCACATGTCCGTATGCCTGTACCGCATCTGTATGGAACAGGATCTTATGCTTCTTCGCGATCTCACCGATCTCCTTGATTGGCTGGATGCTTCCGATCTCGTTATTTGCAAACATAACGGAAACCAGGATTGTATCCTCACGGATTGCCTTCTCCAGCTCGTCAAGCTTCAGGATACCGTTCTCATCCACACCAACATATGTGATCTCGTAGCCAAGCTTCTCAAGATACTCGCATGTATGCAGGATTGCATGATGCTCGATAGCTGATGTGATGATGTGCTTACCCTTGTTGCGAAGAGAAAATGCAAGTCCCTTCAATGCCCAGTTATCAGACTCGCTTCCGCCGCCTGTGAAATAAATCTCATTGGGATTGGCACCTAAGAACTCAGCGATATCGCCTCTTGCCTTCTCAACCGCTTTCTTGCTCTCGCCAGCGAAGCGGTATACACTTGCCGCATTTCCATAATACTCTTCGAAATACGGATTCATTGCTTCATATACTTCCGGTGCAACTTTCGTTGTCGCTGCATTATCTAAATAAATTAACTCACTCATTGCTATGAATGCCTCCTTAATTCTTTACTTTTGTCCATGAAAAATTATAATAAGACATGTTTCAAAAGTCAACGAAACCGCCCGCATTTATAATGAGAATAAATTTCATTTGCAGCGTTTCTCGTACTGCTTCAAGATCTCAATATAGCGGCTTCCAAGATGGCTGAGCGGGATTCCCTTCCGTTTCAGATACCCGATCGTCATCGTCTCCTCGCCAGCAAACGGCACCGCCGTATAGCCGTCTCCATTTAACTCCTCGCAGATAATACCGGAGCAAAGCGTATAGCCATTTAACCCGGTCATCAGATTGAGCATCGTTGCACGATCGTCCGCCTTGATCGTCTGCTTGTATTCGAGGTTGCTCAAGACCTCCTCCGCAAAATAGAAGGAATTCTTGTTGCCCTGTTCAAACGACAGACACGGATATGGCTCTAAATCCGAGAAGGAAATGGACTCCTTCCCTGCAAGCGGATGTCCACTTGCCAAATACACATAAACTGCACAGTCAAACAGCGACTTAAACTCCAGTTCATTTGCATCAAATACCTTCTGCAGTGCTTTCTGGTTGAAGCTGTTCAGATACAGGATGCCAAGCTCGCTTCGGAAGTTCTTGACATTCTCGATCACCTCACCGGTCTTCGTCTCGTGCACGGCAAGCTCGTACTCGTCAAGCGAGAAATTCCGTGCCAGCTTGATGAATGCTTCCACTGCGAAAGAATAATGCTGCATGGATACGCTGAACTTCCGCTTGTGTTCCGCAGCGCCGAGGTATTTTTCCTCCATCATCTGCTGCAGCTCCACCATCTGTCTGGCATAGCTTAAGAACTCTTCGCCCTCCGTCGTCACGACGATACCGCGGTTCGTCCGCAGAAAGATCTCTATCTGTAATTCTTCCTCTAAATCATGAATTGTATTCGATAATGCCGGCTGTGACACAAAAAGCTCGGTCGCCGCCTTGTTCATCGACTTCATATCTGCAATTGTCACTGCATATCGTAGCTGCTGTAATGTCATACGCCACTCCTATTCTTTCCTTTTACTCACACCCTGAATCACCATCGCGATTCCAAATGTCACGACCTCTGTGATCGGGAATGCCATCCAGACACCGGTCACACCCAAAAGCTTCGACAACACGAATGCCATCAGACTGATCACAACAATACCGCGCGATACCGCAATCAGAGAAGATGCAAGCGCCTGTCCGGTCGCGCTGAAGAATCCCGCCAGCACGATGTTCACTGCCGCCACTAAGAATCCCAAGAAATAAATCCGGAGTCCCGGCACGGCAAGCTTCGCTAACTCTGCCGACTGGGCACTGTTGAAGATTCCAACCAGTCCCTGTGCGAACACCCATACCGCAGATACAAGCACGATCGACAGGATGACTGCAATCACCAGTGACTGCTGCAAGATCTTCTTGACATCCTCTTTGTCACCATGTCCGTAAGACGTGCTCGCAAGCGGCTGTAAGCCCTGCGATACACCATTAAAGATTGCCGTTCCGACGAGTGCAATGTTCGCGATCACACCATATGCGGCAACTGCGTTATTTCCGGATAACGCAAGCAGAATAAAATTAAATACAAGCGTTGTGATACTGTTCGCGATCTCACCGACAAATGCCACCACACCAAGGCTTGCCGCGGAAGCAAGCAGCTTGAAGCTCGGCAGATGCCATTTGAACACGATCGTATTTTTCTTCGAGAGATAATGGATCATGCAGATACCGATGCTGATGATCGGTGACACGCCGGTTGCAAATGCCGCACCACGCATCCCCATATGCATCGGGAACATAAATACATAATCAAACACGATATTGAACAGGCTGCTAAGTAACGTTGCCGCCATCGCAATATTCGGCGCGTTATCATTTCTTACAAATGCGGTAAATGTATAGTTCGCAATAAAAAATGGCGAAAACAGCATTGCGATCCGCAGATAATCCGTGCCGATCGACAGGATATCTGCATCCGCTCCCATCAGCTTCAGAATCTCTGCCGGGAAGAAGTTTCCAAGCAGTGTAAATCCGATTCCGATCAGAACCGCGAACATCACGGCATTTGAGAAATACAGCCTCGATGTCTCATTGTCGGTCATCTTGCAGAGCGAATACCGCGTCGCTGAACCAATTCCGATTAAAGAACCAATGGCAAATAACAACCCATAGATTGGCAACGTCAGATTCAACGCCGCAATACCGAGGGTTCCATTTGCCACGGAGATAAAAAATGTATCTGCGAGGATGTAGCACGACATGCCCATCATCGCAAATACATTTAAGAATATGAACTTTCTTAGTTTCTTTCCTGCGTTCATCTGCTAGTTGTTATTTTCTGTGAAATAACCCTTTCTTCTCATAAGGCTTGTGCTCGATGCCAAGTACCTTGTAGCCAAGCTTCTCGACTTCTTCTGTGAATTTTGCATCATCGAAGCCTTCCTCAGCTACGATCACGGTCTCCTTCTTCGCATGGGAAGAGCTGACTTTCTTCACCTTGAAATTATTTCTTACCATGTCGTTCATATGTGACTCGCACATACCGCACATCATACCATCAATCTTTGCAATAATCTGTTCCATTTTGTTTTCCTCCTTAAACTACATGAATTTATATAGAATGTCAACCTCTTCTATGCTGTCTCCTGCTTCTTCTTTCCGAATTTGAACAGATTCAGACGAAGCGCATTGGTCACAACACAGAAGCTTGACAGACTCATCGCTGCTGCGCCGAACATCGGATTCAATGTCCAGCCAAATAAATGAACCCACGCACCTGCGGCAAGCGGGATTCCTATAATATTGTAAATAAATGCCCAGAATAGATTCTCGTGGATATTCCTCAAGGTCGCACGGCTCAACCGGATTGCTGCCGGCACATCAGATAACCGGCTCTTCATCAGCACGACATCCGCCGTGTCGATGGCAATATCCGTTCCGGCTCCGATTGCGATACCCATATCTGCACGTGTCAGTGCCGGAGCGTCGTTCACGCCATCGCCAACCATCGCAACCTTTCCTTTCTTCTGCAGATCTGCGATCACAGCCTCTTTTCCATCCGGAAGCACGCCTGCGATTACTTCATCGACACCTGCCTGCTTACCGATTGCCTGAGCTGTCTGCTCGTTATCACCGGTCAGCATCACAACATGGATACCCATATTTTTAAGCTCTGCGATTGCTTCCGGGCTATCCTCTTTCATCACATCGGCAACTGCCACCATACCTAGGATCTTGCCATCCTCCGCAAAGAATAATGGCGTCTTTCCTTCGGTTGCATAGACATCTGCTTGCTTTTGAATTGCCTGTTCTTCCTCTTTTTCAATCTTGATCTGACCGGAAATATACTTCCAGTTTCCACCCTGTAGATGCTTTCCATTGCGGACGCCCATCAGGCCATTTCCGGAAACTGCCTGAAACTCCTCGACACCTGCTTCTGTCTGGTTGTTCGCATCGCCCCATGCGATGATTGCCTTCGCAAGCGGATGCTCACTTTTCTGCTCCAGCGCATATGCGGCATGCATCAGATAGGATTCCTCACAGCCAACCGGATAGATATCCGTCACACGTGGTTCGCCCTTCGTGATCGTACCGGTCTTATCGAGTGCCACGATCTGTACCTTTCCTGTTTCCTCTAATGAAACGGCTGTCTTAAATAAGATTCCATGCTTTGCACCCACACCATTTCCTACCATGATGGCAACCGGCGTTGCAAGTCCAAGTGCACACGGACAACTGATAACCAAAACCGAAATGGCTCTTGCGAGCGAATATCCTACCGGTCTGCCAACAAGCATCCAGATCACAAATGTCACAATGGCGATACTGATAACGATCGGCACGAATACACCGGATACCTTATCTGCTACCTTTGCGATCGGAGCTTTCGTCGCTGCCGCATCACTTACCATATGAATGATCTGCGACAGTGTCGTATCTTCACCGACACGGGTTGCCTCACAGAGCAGATATCCGGACTGATTGAGTGTCGCTGCGGATACCGGATCACCCGGATTCTTGTCCACCGGGATACTCTCTCCAGTCAGTGCAGATTCATTGACTGCACTGCTTCCTTCCTTGACAAATCCATCCACCGGAATATTTTCGCCCGGACGGACTGCAAACAGATCTCCAATATGGAGCTGCTCGATCGGTACGGTCTGCTCCACACCATCCTTCACCAAGACAGCAGTCTTCGGTGCCAGCTTCATCAAACCCTTTAACGCGTCGGTCGTCTTACCCTTCGACTTTGCTTCGAGCATCTTTCCGACTGTGATGAGTGTTAGGATCATCGCTGCAGATTCAAAGTAAAACTCATGCATGTAATGCATAACCATTTCGTCCTGTCCCTTGACAACTGCATCGGTCATCGCAAACAGCGCATATACACTGTAGATAAACGACGCTGCAGAACCAAGTGCCACGAGCGTATCCATATTCGGTGCCCGGTGTATGAGTCCTTTGAAACCATTTACGAAGAACTTCTGGTTTACAACCATGATTGCGATTGTGAACAAAAGCTGTACAAGTCCCATCGCTACGTGATTGCCCTCGAAGAACGGCGGCAGTGGCCAGTTCCACATCATATGTCCCATTGACACATACATGAGCGGGAGCAGCAGAACTACCGACGCAATCAGACGTTTCCGCATCAATGGTGTCTCGGTGTCTTTCAGTGCATCGGCATCATCCTCCGCACCGCCGGATTGTTTTCCGGCTTTCATCTTCGATGCTTTATAGCCGGCTTTCTCGACCGCCTGAATGATTGTCGCTGCATCTGCCGTTCCTTCCACGCTCATCGAATTGGTGAGCAGGCTCACGGTACAGGTTGTCACGCCATCCACCGCAGAGACTGCTTTCTCGACACGGGCGCTACAGGCGGCGCAGCTCATACCCTTCACTTTATATTGTTCCATGTAATATACATCTCCTTTCCTAATTGTGAAATTGCTATTATATCTTTCACATATATTTCCATATTGGTTCATGCCATATACAATGTATTGAACCTAAGAAGTTCTAAAATGTTCTGTTTTACATATTCATAAAATACGCCACCACCGTCAATTCGCCATCCATGGCTCAGTGGCGGTTTGTTTGAACATCGTGTTCAAACATGGCTATATTACATACAGAACATTAAGAACTTCTAAGCTTTCAACATATCGTATATTTTCATGAATCAATATGAAAATATATGATATACACGCACTCAGCAATTTCACAATTATTTCTGATTTGCTTATATTTACATCTTTACTTCATCAACTTTTGTAAAAGTGTTACCAGCTCGTCGATCACTTCGTCGTTTCCTTGGCGGATGTTGTCTGCCACGCAGGTTTTTACGTGGTTGGCAAGCAGTACCTTATTGAAGCTGTTGAGTGCCGATGTAACCGCAGAAACCTGAATCAATACATCCGTACAATATGCATCCTTCTCCAGCATGTTCTCGATGCCACGCACCTGTCCTTCGATCCGTTTCAAACGGTTCATCAAATCCTTTTTTTCTTTTTCCTGTCGTTCTTTATGTTTCCCAGAACAACAAGGACAATTCTTCTCTTCTTTATTTTCTTCCATAAATCAAATACCCCCTACGGGTATATAATGTATACCGGTAGGGGGTATTTGTCAATAGATTTATTTGATATGTTTTCTCAATTACTTCTCATTTACATACGCTGGTGTTGCATTTCTGCCAAGCTTTGCCAACATTTCCTTATCACTTGCGATTGTGGCGCAGGCAACGGTTGTCAGCATATCGCCTGTAATCGTTGCAGATGCACCGGACTGGAATGCGATCTCGCCATCGTTTGTCAGAAGTGCACGTCCGGCCGCCAAACGGATATTTGCCTCTGGGTTGATGTAACGGAAGAATGCGATCGTACGAAGGATATCATCCTCGGTCAGAGACTCACGATCTTCGAACGGTGTTCCCTTGATCGGCATCAGCGCATTGATTGGGATAGACTCCACGCCTGCTTCTGCCAGATCGACTGCCATACTCAGACGATCATCCCATGTCTCACCCATACCGATGATACCGCCAGAGCAAGGACACATGCCCTCTGACTTAACTGCCTTCAAAGTTTCGATCTTCTGATCGTAAGTATGTGTGGTACAGATATTCGGGAAGTTTCTTCTCGAAGTTTCGATATTATGATGGTAACTTGTCACACCTGCCTCATGCAGACGGTGCAGCTGCTCTGGTGTCAGAAATCCCATAGACGCGCAGAGATCGATTTTACATTCCTTATGCATCCGCTCAAATGCGTGGATGGCTTTCTCGAACTCTTCTCCGGTCAGCGCACGGCCACTTGTTACGATTGAGAACCGGTGTACCCCATGCTCTTCATTGAAACGGCATGCCTCCATGATCTTCTCCTCGTCCAAGAAATCATACACCTCACAGTTTGTATGATTGTGCGCAGATTGTGCACAGAACTTACAATCCTCCGGACATCTGCCGCTTCGACCATTGATGATCGAGCACAGGTCTACATCCTCACCAATGAAATATTCCCGGATCTTATCTGCGCCTGCACGCAGCTCATCCAAATCACAGGTCAAGAATATAGACAGATCATCGTCCTTTGTGATTCTTCTTCCCTTTATGATCTCCTCTGCCAGCTGCATCATTGTTGTCATTTTCTCGTCTCCTTTTTCTCTTGTATCTTCAGACAATTGCGAAATATATTCGTATTTTTCCACAACTGTCCATTGCGTATTTTATAATTCTGAAATTGCATATTCCGTCATTATTTATGTGCATATTTCCAGGATTGAACAGCATGAATATTTTCATTTCTTATCATAATCATCTAAGAAATGATGCTTCACACCATTCTGCTTGTATGCGATTACAGTGCTTAGACTCACATTCTCCACACTCTTGAAGATGTTTCCTTCCACAAATGGATTCGTCTTCGCAAGCTCATGAATCAGCTTCTTTACCTCCAGACGTTTGGAATTGCTCTGTCCATCCTTATCACACGACGAGCATGTATCCGTGAATTTACAGGCACACTGGATAAAATGCAGATGGTTTGCATCCCGCCACGCCTTAATATCATCCTCACGCACGAGATACAGCGGACGAATCAGCTCCATGCCCTCGAAATTCGTGCTGTGAAGCTTCGGCATCATCGTCTGCACCTGCGCTCCATATAACATTCCCATCAGGATCGTCTCGATCACATCATCGTAGTGATGTCCCAGTGCGATCTTGTTGCAGCCAAGTGCTTTTGCCTGACTGTACAGGTGTCCACGCCGCATACGTGCACACAGATAACATGGCGATTTCTCCACGTGAAAGACGGACTCGAATATATCCGATTCGAATATCGTGATCGGAATATTTAAGTTCTTTGCATTCGTCTCGATCACCTGTCGGTTCTCCGGACTGTAGCCCGGATCCATCACAAGAAACTGCACTTCAAACGGAAACTTGTTGTGCCGCTTCAGCTCCTGAAAAAGCTTCGCCATCAGCATGGAATCCTTGCCTCCGGAGATACAGACCGCAATGTTATCGCCCGGCTTCACAAGCTCATATTCATTGATTGCCTTCGTGAACTTGCACCAGATCTTCTTGCGGAACCGCTTCCGTATGCTCTCTTCCACATCCTTCGCAAAATCCGTATCCGGTTGATCTGCCGGTTCCTGCATGGCAAGCATCAGCCACGCCATATAGCCGCCGTCTAAGTTATAGGCTTCCACACCCTGTTCCCGCAGCATCAGCACCGCATCCAGACTTGCCTCTCCACGTTTGCAGTAGATCAGTATCTTGCCTGCATCTTTCCACGCATCAATATACGTGGAAAGCTCTGCCTGTGGTACGGAAATCGCATCCGGCAGATGTCCATATGCATACGACATACTGTCCCGGATATCCACAATCGTATATGCCTTATAATCCTTTAATTCTTCTGGTGAAATATCGTACATGTCCTTATCCTCCGAGCTAAAATCCAGATAACACGCTTCGAATCAAAACTGTTACCCCTTTTATGTCCGTACTTTTGCCGTTATCTGCATCCGCCACCCATAAATGTCAGAAATTCTACCACATCGCCGTCGTGCAATCTGGTATCTGCGAATTGTTCGCGTTCCACAAAATCATCATTCACTGCCACCTTCACATGCTCTGGCGCCTCTAACTGCTCCTGCGCAATCAGTTCTGCAACGGTGATTCCATCAGCAACTGTTTTCTTTTTCCCAGATAATTCTATATTCATGCGGGGTTCCTCCCTGTATAAAAATCATAACTGTTTCCTGTTACTTTCTTGCAGGTATACATTGTAGCATCTGCCCGCTGGTATACCTTTTCAAATGCATGCTCCGTCTGCTTGACATATTTTCGCACATCACTGTTACTGTTAAATTCTTTCTGTGTATCCGCCGGAATATTCACCAGATACATGGAAATATATATACGTGCCAGCGCATTGATTACACGCTGTTCCAGTGTGATTCGCTTCTGAATATCATTTACGATCAGCGAAGCAACAGACCGGAGCAATGACAGTGTATAAGTGTTTTCGTTCGGATTATCCACACCGATAAATCCGATCAGCTTCGTCTCAGAATAAAGCGGTGCCACCATCAGACTCTCTACGCCCTGTATTTTAAGCAGCCGGTACTCCTCAGAGTTTTCATCCAGTTCTCCATCTCTGGAATTTAAGTACACCTCTCCCTGCTCCTCAAATAAAACCAACCACCGGTCGATCGTGGATATCTCAAGGTTCTGCAGCATATCTTTCTCTGGTGTGATTCCAGTCTTACAATATTCATAGGTGTTATCCATATGAATTTCATCTTCTGCAAACTCGAAAATGTACGCACGATCTGCATCGTGAAATTCCGCAATGATTTCCAGCAGATTTTGAATTGCGTGATCCATATCACTTCCCGCACGAAGTGTATGGATACACTGCATCAAAGCCTCATCAAATTGTTCATGCTCCATTTTTTCATCCCCTTTTTATTTACAGTTTCAAATCCCGGTATGTGTTCACAAGCTCTGTGACCATATCTGCATTTTCTGATGCGGTTGCCTCAGAAAGTGCCTGTAAAAATTCCAGATTATCTCCATCATAGCCATAGCTTTTCAGGCGTTCCAAGTGCATTTGTACCTGTTCAAAATTCCCTGTCTTAGCAAATTCCGCCATTTTATCAAGCAAAGCGATTGAAATCACCGTCAGATCCTCTGGTATCTGTCCATCTTCGTCGGATTCTGCCTGTTCAGCATCTTCATTTTCCACGACAGCTTCCTGTTCACTTTGCTGCGCCATCTTTGCCGCATACTCTTCATCCGTCATACCGGATACCTCATCGACAAACCGCTCATAATCTTCCAAGATCAAAAGCAGATATACAAGTTCATCGGTAAATCCACGCAGATTCTGCCGCAACTGATCACGTTTTCCAACATTGATCGATGTCTCCATTCTTGCTGCATATCTTGCCAGCTCGTATGCGCCAATGCTATTCGACAACGTTCGAATCGAATGGATTTTCGTCTTAAATGCCCGGATATCCCGCGTTGATTTCTCTGCCAGTGTGTTTGCCACATCTTTGTTCTGTGAATAAAATGCCTGTATCAGCTTATTATATACTTCGATGCTTCCACCGATACGCTGAATGGCCTCTTCCACATCCAGTGATTCCTGCAGGCGAAGCAGTCCTTCCCGGAACCGCGAACCCTCGATCAAAAGCCGGATATCATCTGAACGCTCCTGCAACTTATCCTCTGGGAGACAATCCTTCAATATGGCTGCTACCCGTCGTGGTTCAATCGGTTTTACCATACTATCTGTAAAGCCAGCCGATATATGGCTGCCACGGTTTCCCTCGATGGCGTCTGGATCAAGCGCGATAATCGGTAATATCGCATACTTGATATCATCCAGTTCCCGGATTTCCTTCATTGCATCAATACCATTCATGATTGGCATCGACAGATCCATAAATACAACATCATACTCATGATTCAATACCATATCGATTGCACTGAGTCCCGATGTCGCAACATCGAGCTTCATATCAAAGGATGTAAGCACCTTACGGCTGACCTCAATGCTGACCTCATCATCATCGACCAGCAGTGCGGATACCTCTGGCAGCCACAGCTTCTCCGCATCCTCCTTAGATACGGTATCCTCGATTTTCGATACAACCTGCCCACTGCTCAGCTTTACAGCCGGCTTCTGGTTCAATGACAAAACAAAGGTCGAACCAGCGCCATATACACTTTCCACAGATAACTCCGCATCCAGAATATCCGCGTAGCCCTTCGCAATTGCAAGTCCAACGCCATGTCCCGGATGGGTACTGTTTTTCATGCTGTCTCCACTCTCATACAGATCAAATATATTATCCAGACGCTCTTCCTGAATTCCGATACCCGTATCCGCGATCGTAAATACGATATTTAACATATCCTGATGTGCATGATCGGTATACTCATAGCTGTCCACAGACAAGGTAATACTTCCCTGCTTCGTATAGCGGATCGCATTGTCCAGCAAGCGCACAAGAATATTTCGTATCTTGTCGACATCGCCAATCAAATTGTCCGTTACATTTTCGCCAAGCTCCACAAAGAACTTTACAGACTTATCCTTATCTGCCAGCTCCTGCAATGCAAGCCCCGACATATCTGCTACCAGATCAGAGATCGCATAATTGCTCTCCTCCAGCTCAAAACGTCCAGATTCCAGCTTGGCAAGCAATATAATATCATCGACACTCGCCAGAATATCATTTCCGATATCATAGATTCCCCGAATATCCTTTCGATATGGAGAATCCTTATCCACCATATGCAGAAGTTCATCTGCCTTCACCATCATCGCATGGATTGGTGTCTTGATCTCGTTACTCATATTTGCTAAGTAATCGTTCTTCGCGGTACTTGTCTTGACCGCTTCTTCATGCTCTCTCGACAACTGTTCTAACGCAGAAGTCTTGGATTTCAGCATCCGTCTGACACGGATCACTGTGAGCACCAGAAGCAAAAATACGATTACCAGACTGAAAATCAGGATAATACGTGCCATCGGACTTTCAAAGACACTCTTCTCCTTTTCAATCACGAACGAAAGTGGCTCTGCACATGCAGTTCCGTCGCCATTATACGCGTTCACAGTAAATGTGTAAACACCACCGTCCAGATTCGTGTAAACTGCCTGCAACACATCATCACCATGCAGTTCAGTCGGATTGGACTCAAACCCTTCCAACCGGTATTCCACCTTGATATTCGACCGGTTTGTATAGGAAAAGACTGCAAAATCAATCGTCACCTTCGATGCATCACTTTTGATCACAAGACCATCGTTCAGATCATCAAACTCATAAGAAGTTCCGTCAATATCAATCCGTGTCACCTTGATGATCGGCTGCACTTCGTTGTACCAGATATGTTCTGTATCTAAGACCGAAATACCCTCATTACAGCAGATATACAGCTTCCCTTTTGTATCAATACAAGCATTTCCGGTCGTATTGATTGTCTTTGTCAGACCATCTCCTGTTGCAAAATACCGACCGGATATTCCGTTACTTCCAAGCAGCTCATCCTCCGAAGAACGAAGCACGCCCATCGAACCAATCAGCCAGACAGACCCACGCGCAATCTCAATATCATATACACTGTTTGAATATTCTACGCTGCTGATCATACGAAACGCTTCGTTGTAGAAGCACAAACCACTGTCTGTACCGATCCAGACGCCCTGTTCTCCCTGTGCAAAACAGGATACAACATCCGAATTCAGACCATCCTCGGTGCTGTAATGCAGCAATGTATCCTTTCCGGCTTCCAATTCATAGATTCCTTCGCCATCGGTACCTGCCAGTATATCGCCCTCCTGTGTCTCAAACAGGGATAATATATTGACCTCGGCAATCTCCTCTCCGCTACGATAAACCTGTTCCACTTTTCCGGTCTCATCCAGAATCGCAAGTCCTTCTGTCGTGGCAACCGCGAGCCTGCCATCCGACAACGGCAGCGTACAATTCACTGCCATACCCGGCAATCCATCCGACCGTCCGTACACCGTGATCGTTCCGTCTGCCTGATATTTCACAACACCATATTTTCGATTGGTGGATATCCACAATGTACCAGAATCATCCGCCGTGATATGCCGCACACTGACATTCTTCAGAAGCTCTGTCAATTCATTGACTTCCTGCTCTTCCTTTGCATTGTAAATATAGAGTCCGTCATCCGTTGCAATGTATTTTTTTCCACGATATTCATATACAGCATTGACCATGCTCTCAGCCATGCCACTTGCCATATTATAATCAGAGAATTTACTCTTCGTCAAAAGCAGCAGACCCAGACGGGAAGATGCAATCCAGTAATTTCCTTCGTAATCCTGAATCATATCCGAGATATACGTGTCAATCTGGCTGTCACTGATCCGGACAAAGTTTGACTGCTTATCAAAATAACCATAACCGTTATCCGCACACACCCACAGTCTGCCCTCTGCATCCTGCATGAAATTGTTGATGCCTTCGACACCTGCTACCAGTGTCCGCTTGCTCGTTGCCGTCCGGTACGCCCGGACTTCTCTGCCGCTGCTTCCTACATAAACAGAATCCTGACACTTCTGGATCGTGTTCCATTCTTCTCCAGATTCTTCCTGTTCTGTAATCTCGTGCAACACGCCTTCGTTGTTAAATACATAGATCTTTCCACCTGTGGCAAGTCCCCAGATCTCGTCCTCCTTTGCAGTCAGCCCACGGAATTCCATATTTGCAAGCACTGCATCCGAATACGCAGCAAGGCAATACGCCGACGTATCAGAACGTTTGTCCTGATCTGCCTGCGCGATCACGAACAATCCACTTGTACATGCCACATAGATTGTCCCGTCCTGTCCTTCTGTGATTGCCAGTATCGTTTTATTTCCATTGTAATACTCTTCCTGCAGATGATGTGTCTGTCCATCCTCTATGTAAAACAATCCATAGTTGTCCGTGCCAATCCACATCCGTCCATCCTGATCCTGCATGATACAGTTGATCGAGTACAGATCCGTACGATCGGTATCCCACAGATCAATACTCTGAAATCCGGAACCATTGGAACGATAAAGTCCGCCATCCGTGCCTGCCCATATATAACCAGACGATGACTGATACAGACAGTTTACCTCATTGCTTCCGATACCGGATTTCTGATTGTATACGGACTGCATATATCCTGCCAGAAAAGAATCCTTTGCATACGTCATAATCGGATTCCAAAAAGAAAGCAGCAGAAAAAGGCATACCATAAGGAATGCCATACTTTCTGCTGCCAATTTATGATTGTTCCACTTATTCTTTATCATATTGGTATCAATCTTTATCTTTCATTTTTTTATGCTTCTTTTAAGAAGACTTTATAGCACTTGTACGCCTCGTAAATATCTGCCTTGGATGTGATTTCCCAAGGTGCATGCATATTTAAAACTGCAACTCCACAGTCGATCACTTCCATGCCATACAATGACAGGATATAGGCAATCGTTCCGCCACCACCGACATCGACCTTTCCAAGTTCTGCCGTCTGGAAGCAGACCTCATTTTTATCCATCATCTTACGAATACGCGCAATGTACTCTGCATTTGCATCGTTACTTCCAGATTTTCCTCTGGAACCGGTAAACTTGCTGAATACAACACCACGTCCAAAATAAGACGCATTATTTTTCTCAAATGCATTTGCAAATAAAGGATCATACGCTGCATTTACATCGGATGAAAGCATGCTGGAGTTTGCCAGACATCTACGGAGCGATAACTCGCTGAATTCTCCCATCGCATCCATCAGCTCTGCCACAGAATTCTCGAAGAAACGGGACTGCATACCTGTCGCACCGACACTTCCGATCTCCTCTTTGTCTGTAAGCAGACAACAAGTTGTCTTTTCTACTTCCTCCACTTCCAGCATCGCTGCCAGAGATGTATATGCGCAGACACGGTCATCCTGTCCATAAGACATAACCATACTGTGATCCAGACCTGCTTCCCTTGCATGTCCGGCTGGAACAACCTCGATCTCTGCAGACATGAAGTCCTCTTCTGTCATATCATATTTCTCTTTCAGAATCTCAAGGATACCTTCTTTCACTGCATCCTTTTCCTTTCCTTCCAAAGGCTTACTGCCTACGAGGACATCCAGGTTTTCTCCCTCGATTACCTTGTTTGCCTTTTTCTCCATCTGTTCACCAGCCAGATGAATCAACAGATCGGTCACACAGAAAACAGGATCATTCTTATCCTCACCGACATTAACAGTGATCACAGTTCCATCTTTCTTTACAACCACACCATGCAATGCAAGTGGCAATGTTACCCACTGATACTTCTTGATACCACCATAATAATGGGTATCCAGATATGCAAACTCTTCGCTCTCATACAATGGATTCTGCTTGACATCCATACGAGGCGAATCAATATGTGCACCTAAGATATTCATACCTTTTTCAAGCTTCTTCTTTCCGATCTGGAACAAAGCAACGGTCTTGTCCATGCAGACGCTATATACTTTATCACCTGCCTTGAGCGACTTCTTGTCCTTTGTGATGTCTGCCAGATTCACATAGCCTTTTTCTTCTGCCTGCTTTACGATCTGCTTTACACACTCACGTTCCGTCTTTCCTTTATCCAAAAACTTCAGATAATTCTTACAAAGCTTCTCCAGCTCGTCTAACTGCTTTTTATTGTACGTTGTCCATGCATTTTTACGTCTCATTGTCATAGCCTCCTGTCAAAAACACTTTACCTTCATTATACCAACTTTGATACAACCTTATGTAAAATTGCAAATGCTTCATCACATTCTTTCTCTGTAATATTGAGTGGTGGAACCAGACGGATCACATTCGGTCTGACCGCTGTAATCAGCAAGCCTTCATCGGCTGACTGGTACTTCACGTCAGTCGCAATATCCTTGTTAAACTCTACACCGATCATAAGTCCACGTCCACGTACTTCTTTCACACATGGAAGCTTCAACAGCTCTTCACGGAAATACGCACCGATCTTGTCTGCATTTTCTGGAAGCTTCTGATCCATGATCTCTCCGATCTGCGCATAGCTGGCTGCACACGCTACCGGATTTCCGGCATACGTGCTTCCGTGTGCACCCGGACCAAATGTAAGCGCAAGCTTTGCACTCGTACACATTGCTCCGATCGGCATACCGCCGCCCATTGCTTTCGCCAGGCTGACACAATCTGGTTTCACGTCATATCCCATAAACGCCATCAGACTTCCGGTTCTTCCCCAGCCAGTCTGTACCTCATCAAACAGAAGCAGCATATTACGCTCATCACACAATTTGCGCAAACCCTGTAAAAACTCCTTCGTTGCCGGAATGACACCGCCTTCACCCTGTACCGGCTCGACCATAATTGCGATCGTATCCTCGGTACATGCATCGGCAAACGACTGTACATTGTTAAACTCTGCATACGAAAATCCCGGAATCATCGGATCATAATTTCTCTGGATTGCTGTACCCGGCTGTCCGGTTGCTGCCAATGTGGCAAGTGTCCGTCCATGAAAGCTGTTCTCCGCCGTCACAATATGATAACGTTTTGGTCCGAAATTATCCTTTCCATATTTTCTGGCAAGCTTGATCATAACCTCATTTGCCTCTGCACCGGAATTCTGGAAATAAATCTTCTCCATACCGATTGCATCACAGATACGCTGTGCCAGCATAACCATCGGGATTGTATAGCAATAATTCGATGCGTGCATCATCTGATGTGCCTGCTCTGTGATTGCTTCCACAACCTTCTTATTACAGTGTCCGGCTGAGTTTACAGCGATACCTGCCATAAAATCAAGATATCGTTTGCCTGTCTCGTCGATCACATAATCATCCTCGCCCTTTTCTGCTATGAAATCAAAGCGCTGAAACGTCTCATAAAAATATTTATTATACATCTCTTTGATTTCTTCTTTTGTCTTTCCGGTACTCTTCAAGTCCATTTCTCTCACCTCATATGCTATAAATTTCAGATGCCGACAGGAAACCTGCCGGCATATTATTACTTATTTTGTTCCGTATATCTGACTTGCAACCAGATTATCCAGAATTCCAACCAACTGTCCGATTTCCGGCTTACTGATCTGTGCATCTGCACCAAGCAAATCACCCTTCCGCTTCATATCCTCGTTGATCAAAGATGAGAATATTACAATCGGAATCTGCTTTAATCCTTCTGTCTCACGGATCTTCTTGATCAGATGATGTCCATCCATCTGCGGCATCTCAATATCTGTGATCAGACACTTTGCGCCATATTCCACACCATTGTTCTTCTTAAGCTCGCACAGATAATCCCATGCTTCCTGTCCGTTGTTCTTGATCGTAAGCTTCGTATAACCTGCTCTGTGCAATGCATCCTCGATCAGCTTGCAGAGCATCATGGAATCCTCTGCGATCAGAATTGGAATGCTGTTACGCTCACGGTCTTCCAGCTCTGTCACCTGAGAGATCTTCAAACTTGTCTCCGGGCAGATACCCTCCACAATCCGCTCAAAATCAAGAATGATCAACAGATTGTCCGCATTCTTAATAATACCTGTCGCGATTCCGGTTCCCGGACCACTGACCGTTGCATCCGGCTTCACAACATCCTTCCATGATACACGGTTGATACCAAGCACGGACTGTACATCAAATGCGATATTCAAGTTATTAAAATTCGTCACGATCAAAAAGTTATTCTGCTTGTCCGGATTCGGGAATCCAAGCGTCTGGAACAGATCAATAACTGTAATGATATCCCCACGTGGCATAAAGATCCCTTCAATACATGGGTGTGAATTTGGAACCGGTGTAATCTCCTGATATGGAAGAATCTCCCGCACCTTTTCTACATTGATTCCATAATGATTGCCATTTATGATGAACTCAAGAACCTCAAGTTCGTTTGTACCGCTCTCCAATAAAATATTTGAATCCATATGTACCCTCCTTTATGCAAGCCCTCTATGTAAGACCGCTCTTACTGTTCAAGCTGTAACACAGCACTTGTTCCGCCATATTTTACCTGTAATTTCAAGTCCGTCCATTTGTTTGCCACAGAATCAGAAACCGTATACAAAAGCACGGCTTCCTCCCGGCTGCTCGCCTGAATCGTCTTGTCATAGGTATACAGATCGTCTGCCAAGATCGTCAGCATCTGTTTCGTTGTCCGGCTGTTATCCACGACAATATTATAATTGACATCCTTGTTATACAGATCAACTGCCTGATCTTCGTTCGTCTTGTTTTCCACCTCGAACTTCAATACCAACAGCTTATATCCTTCCGGTGCCTGCACCTCGATATACATACCATCCTGATCATACGATGGATAACTGTCCACCACCATGTAATATGCATACCGGACAGAGATCCGGCTCTCCCCGACAAATGCAGCGATATCAAAATCCGAATCCACAGTTGCTCCGATGTCTTCCTTAACCGCTTCGTCCGTCTCCGGCTGTGCCTGTGTCGTCTGTCCACCCGCAGGGACATCCTGCTCCGTCGTTGCTGCCTCGGTTGTCGCTACCACTTCCATCGTCGCCTCGGTCGTTGCATCCGTCTCTGTCATAGTCTCCGTTGTATCCTCCAGCTCATCAGGATTGTAACGGGTATCATAATTCCGGTCATATTTTAACAACAGCTCCGCCGCATATTCCGCGATCAGATGATTCTCCTCATCCGTCAGGTCAATCACCTGTCCACAGCCGGTCGTCGCAAATACGCTACATGCAATCAGCCCTACCAGCAGCCGCCGTTTCCATATTTTTTTATTTGTGTGTTTTGCTTCCTGCTTTTTTCTCATACTCGATCTTCTCATATCACATGCACTGCCTGTTTCTTTACCCACAAGGATAAGATAATTTTACCACTTATTTCACTTATCGGCAAGCACATTAGCATCCAAATCAAAGTAAAAAAGCACACCGTCCGCTACATTTTCTACGCCATATTTCTTTCCATGTGCTTCCATCGTCGCCGCAACAATGGAAAGACCGATTCCATTACCACCGTACTCTCTTGTCCGTGCCTTATCTGCCTTATAGAATTTCTCAAACACACGTCCGATATCTTCCTCGGCGATCCAGTCACCCTGATTGTAAACACAGACACGGATATCGTTGCCCATCGTTTTAAATGAGATACGGATCACACCATCTTTTCGTACATAATGGATTGCATTTGTCAGATAGTTCGTGAAGACCTCCTCGATCATATACTCATCCGCCCATACATACACTGGCGGTTCTTCCTCAAAGATAATCTCTGCACCTTTTTCTTCTGCTAAAATCTTGGTCGAAGCCAAAATTGAATTGACAAAGCCAACCAGTTCAAACCGTTCAATGTTCAACTTCGTATCACCGAACTCAATCTCATTTAACGTAAGCAGACGCTTTACCATCGTGTTCATCTTATGTGACTCATCAATGATAACATCCGTATAGAAGTCGCGGCTTTCCTTATCGTCACACATATCATCCTTCAGCCCCTCTGCATAGCCCTGAATCAGAGCAATCGGAGTCTTTAACTCATGGGATACATGAGACAGAAATTCTTTTCGCATATCATCGATCTTACGGCGTTCTGCAATATCCCGCTCCAGTTCGATATTGGCCGCCTTCAGTTCTGAGATTGTCTGTTCCAGTTTCTCAGACATCTCATTCATACTGTTACCAAGTTCTCCGATCTCATCGTTGCTTGTAACTGGAATCTTTACATCGAAATCAAGCTCACTCATCCGTTTTGCAGCCTTGGACATCCGCTTAATCGGTGCCGCAAAAATATTACTGAACAGCAGCATAAAGGATGTTCCAAATACCATAAGTCCAATACAGATATAGATAAACAGATGTGTCATAACCTGCATAACGGATTCCACACGCGCGATTGGTGTACGAAGCAGCACCTCATATCCATTGTTCAGTCTTCCGATCAGATCATAATAATCTGCATTCGTTACTGTATCATGATTTCTTCGGATGATGTATTCACCCGTGCCAAACTGACTTTCGCTATCCTCATTCCGGATACTGTTCATGAGGCTGCGCATGCCCTCCATCATCTGACCTTCATCATTGATGGACGTATATAATTTTCCATTATCAGAATCCACGATCATCACAACCGCGTCCTGCGGATTCTTGATCTGTCCAAACAGATCGCCGTTTTCAAACGCATCTCCGCTCTCATCCTGAAACAGCTCATTGCAGGAATTATAGGTTGCGATCAGGTTGTTTTTTATACTATAACGGAACACACCGCCAAGTACATAACTGCAAAGCAGCCAGGATGCCGCAATTATAAATACCGAGAAAAAAACAACCATCATGGATATCTTGACCCGAATTGAATTCCGGGTCTTAGCCCTCGAACTTATAGCCCATACCCCAAATCGTCTTGATATAGTCACCCTTGCTTCCAAGCTTACTGCGAAGCTTCTTTACATGGGTATCGATTGTCCTGGCATCTCCAAAATAATCATAGTTCCAGACATTGTTCAGAATCTTCTCTCTGGACAAAGCCACACCACGATTCTGTAAGAAATAATTTAACAGTTCAAATTCCTTATAAGAAAGCTCGATTGGTTCTCCGTCCACCTTTACCTGATGGGCTGCAATATCCATCTCGATTCCGTCTACGCTGATCACATTTGATTCCGCATCTGCCTGCGTTCTACGAAGTACCGCTTCCACTCTTGCTACTAGAATTCTTGGAGAAAATGGCTTCGTGATATATTCATCTATTCCAAGATCAAATCCACGCAGCTCATCTCTCTCATCACTTTTTGCCGTCAGCATGATAATCGGCACATCGGACATTTTCCGTACTTCCTCCGCAACACCATATCCATCCAGCTTCGGCATCATAACATCCAGAATAATCAATGAGATGTCCTTGTCCGACATAAATACATCGACCGCTTCTTCACCGTCCGCAGCCTCCACAACCGAATATCCGTCTTTCACAAGGAAATCACGAACCAGTTTCCGCATACGACTCTCATCATCCACGACCAGTACTTTTAAATCATTCATCCCAGTTCCTCCTAACTACCATTTTCTATCATTTATTGTACCCGATTATAGCATGTATTTTTGTCAATTTTGTGTCTTTGCGTCATTGATTTTTTCTGCCTGTTCACTCAGCTCTTCTTCCCACTCCTGCAATTCCTTCTCGCGTGCATCCAACTGTTCCTCCCAGTATGCGTATTTATCCTGAACTTTCTGTTCAGCATGGAAGTATCCAACATTTTTATTTGTCACTGCAATAAATATCATACCAATCACAGCCACCGCAAGTGCGACAACCGCGATCGTCAGCCGAATACGAAGCAGATTCAAACGTTCCACTTCCTTCTCCGTCTGTTCCTGTTTCTCACACAGCCGTTCATATTTCCTGCGCAAATGCGCATCTGTGTGCGTTTCTGATACCTTTTTATTTGCCTGTGACTGCGGCATTGTATAAGCGTCAATCTGGTAACCATTTTTCACCAGATAATCACGCAGCTCCGCCAGGAAACCAAACCCAACATCTGTCCGAAAATAGCTTTTCTCTGTCAGTTTCTGATAGAGATGATACAATCCAGCAACATCCTCCGGGTTCATATTCTTCTTTAGCTGTGTGATATATGCCTGTTCTTTCTTTTCACGTTCTGTCTGTTCCATACGCAAATTCCTCATATAACGCAGGAAAGCTGCCGGATGTTTCACCGACAGCTTTCTTACCATTACTGATTTACTACAATTCCCTGCTCATTCGCAATTGCCTGAAGTTTTGTCTGGTAGTCACTCCGAAGTGTAGCTGCCTCTGCAATCAAGCTGTCTGCCTGTGTCAGATAGTCTGCATTTTCTCCGTCAATTGCCGAAACAACCATCTTCATAGCTTCGCATTCCTTCTGCACACTCTGAAGATAAGAATCCTTTAATGCCTTTACTTCATCTGTCGCAACCTCAATATTGGAAATCATCGTGATACAATTTTCCATCGCCGGAATCGCAGTATCCTGCAAGGATGTCTTAAATGCATCAAGATCCCGGTCACTGCCACCTGCAAAATATGCATTGTAAATATTGACTGCATTGTCATGATCTGTCTTTGCTGCCGGAAGCTCTTCATTCACAAATTCCACAACATCCTCTTTTACAGATACTCCTGCATCCTCTTCTGCCTTCTTGCCACAGCCAGTCAAAAGGCCTGCAAATGCAAGTGCAAGCACTGTCATATATATTTTTTTCTTCATAACCTCTCTCCCGTTTCTTTTTATGATAATAAAATTATATACTATATCACCGCACAAAACAAGCAATTGTTATTCATTTGTCTGCATTTTTGCGCGTTGCTCCCGCCGGAGGCGTCTGCGTTCCCTTTCCTCTTTTTTCCGTCTGCGCTTTTCCAATTCTTCCCTGTGTATCTCCACATAAGCAGCATACAGATCCGGACGACGTTCCTTCGTCCGCTTCATCGATTGTTCATACCGCCATTCTTCGATATTTTTGTGGTGTCCGGAGAGCAAAATCTCTGGTACCTTCTTTCCCATAAATTCTTCCGGGCGGGTGTACTGCGGATATTCCAGCAATCCATCACCAAAGCTTTCATACACCGCACTTTCATCACAGCCAAGTACCCCCGGAACAAGACGACTTGTCGCATCGACAATCATCATTGCCGGGAGCTCACCGCCAGTCAGCACGAAATCACCGATGGACACATAATCGGTCACGATCATTTCAAGCACGCGCTCATCAACGCCCTCGTAATGTCCACACAAAAGCACGAGATCCTCCTCTTTCGCGTACTCTTCTGCCATGCACTGTTTAAATGGCTGTCCCTGTGGGGTCATATAAAGCACCCGCACCTTCTTGTCCTGTGCAGGCGTTCCATCCTTCGCCTTGCGCACTGCAATCTGCGCAAGCACATGCTGATATGCGTCATACACTGGTCCCGGCTGCATCAGCATGCCCGCACCACCGCCATAGGTATAATCATCGACATGTCCATACCGGTTGCCTGCGAAATCGCGGATGTTTACCGCATTTACACTGATCAGTCCTTTTTCAATTGCCTTTCCGGTGATACTCTCATTTAAACCTCCAAGTACCATCTCCGGAAATAATGTCAAAATATGAAAATTCATATCTGCCTCCGATAAATTAGTCCAGCAGTCCATTCAGCATGTGAACGACTACCTTCTTTTCTTCCGCATTGATATCCAGCACACAGTCTTTGATAACCGGAAGCAATACTTCCTTGCCATTTTCCATCTGCACAACAAATACATCGTTCGCGCCTGTCTGCATCACATCCACCAGCGTTCCAAGCTTTTTGCCATTGTCCTCAAACACTTCGGAATCAATCACATCCGCAATATAAAACTCGTCTTCCTCAAGTGGCACCGCATTTTCCCGCGTTACATACAGCTCGCAGCCCTTATATTTTTCTATCTCATTTATATCATTAAATTCCGAAAAAGAAAGAATCACCATACTCTTAAAGAATTTACATGTTTTTTTCTCTACTGGTACATCGCCACTTTTTGTACGGATAAAGCAATTTTTCAGCTTCTTAAACCGTGCTGGATCATCAGTCGTCGGGAATACCTTGACCTCGCCCTTTAATCCATGTGTCGACGTGATTACGCCAATTCGAAACATATCTTCGTTCATAAATTCCTCCGATAAAGTAATAATTCCCGATGCCTTCTGGCACCGGGAACCCAAGAATTATTTGATGTCTACAATTACCTTTTTATCACCCTTTGATGCAGCCGCCTTCACAACAGTACGAATTGACTTAGCGATACGGCCCTGTTTGCCGATCACCTTACCCATATCATCTCCTGCAACGTTCAGTTCGATTGTTATGGTATCTCCATCGATTGTCTCTTTTACAACAACTTCATCCGGATAATCAACGAGGGATTTTGCAATCAGTTCTACTAATTCCTTCATAACCTGCACCTCCCTTGCACATCAGTCTTACTTCTCGATACCTGCCTGCTTCAAAAGCTTAGCAACTGTCTCAGTAGGCTGAGCACCATCTGCAAGCCACTTCTTAGCTGCATCAGAGTCGATCTTTACAGATGCTGGCTCCTGATTTGGATCATATGTTCCGATCTCATCGATGAATCTACCATCTCTTGGTGATCTGGAATCAGCTACTACAACTCTATAAAAAGGATGCTTCTTATATCCCATTCTTCTTAATCTGATTTTAACTGCCATGTCAAATTTCACCTCCTTAAAAATCTTTCGTCTATATATAATAGTTATACTATTATCAAAAATTAGAATCCAAACGGAAGCTTGAATCCGCCGCGGCGTTTGCCACCCATCATACCTGACATCTGCTTCATCATCTTCTTGGACTGTTCAAACTGCTTGATCAGCTTGTTTACCTCACTGATTGGAACGCCTGCGCCATCTGCGATACGCTTTTTCCGGCTCGGATTGATGATTTCCGGATGCGAGCGCTCCTGCTTCGTCATCGACAAGATAATTGCCTTTGGCATATTCATCGCATTGTCATCAATCTCCAGATTCTGGAGTTGTTTTTTATTTCCAAATCCAGGCAGCATCTTCAAAATATCATTCATGCCACCCATCTTTTCCATCTGTTCCATCTGATCAAGGAAATCATTGAAATCGAAAGAAGCCTTCTTGAACTTCTCTTCCATCTCCTTTGCCTTTTCCTCATCGATTGCTGACTGTGCTTTCTCGATCAGACTCTCCACATCGCCCATGCCGAGGATTCGGCTCGCCATACGATCCGGATAGAACTGCTCCAAATCCGTGAGCTTCTCTCCCATTCCGGCATACAGGATTGGTTTTCCTGTCACCGCTTTGATGGAAAGTGCGGCACCGCCACGGGTATCACCATCGAGCTTCGTCAAAATCACGCCATCAATGCCAATCTTATCATTAAATGATGTCGCTACATTGACTGCATCCTGACCAGTCATCGCATCGACAGTCAGAATTGTGTATGTCACATTCAGATTTTCCTTGATCTCTGCCAGCTCGTTCATCATGTCTTCATCGACATGCAGACGGCCTGCGGTATCCAAAAATACTAAATTGATATCATTCTTTGCGGCATGCTCAATCGCTGCTTTCGCAATATTTACCGGCTTATGTCCATCTCCCATCGAAAATACAGGAACTCCGACTTTTTCACCGTTAATCTCCAACTGCTTGATTGCCGCCGGACGATAAACGTCACATGCAACAAGCAACGGCTTTTTACCCTTGTTTTTAAACTTGCCTGCAAGCTTTGCAACAGTCGTTGTCTTACCTGCACCCTGCAGACCACACATCATCACAATCGTGATTTCATTGGATGGAAGAAGCTTCAGCTCGGTTGTCTCTGAGCCCATCAACTTGTCCATCTCTTCTTTTACGATCTTGATTACCATCTGTCCGGGATTTAATCCTTTCAAGACTTCCTCTCCAACCGCACGTTCACTAACCGAATTGATAAACTGTTTTACGACCTTGAAGTTTACATCCGCCTCCAACAGCGCACGCTTTACTTCTTTCATCGCTTCCTTTACATCCGCTTCCGTAATCGTTCCTTTGCTTCTCAGCTTCCGGAACACGTTTTGCAATTTGTCTGTTAAACTGTCAAACGCCATGCGTCTCCTCCCAAACAAAACCAAACATCGAACTTTTAAAAATCATCCAGCAGCCCGGTCAGATTCGTGTCAATATCCGCAAACGCTCCGTCCAGCGTCGGGTTCTCATTGCGTTCCCGCAATGCCTGAATCTCAGTCTGTATCGTGGCTACCTTCTCTCTGGCATTCTCAAATTTTTCTACTAATTTCAGTTTTTTCTCAAAGTCCTCCAGCTTCTTGTCACAGCGCTTCATCATATCAAATACGCCTTGTCTGGAGATTCCGTATTCCCTTGCCAGTTCCGAATAGGACAGGTCATTCATCACAACATCTTCGTATATACTTTTCTGTGTCTGCGTCAACAGCTCTCCATAAAAATCATAGAGCAATGACTGACGTACAAACTTCTCCATCTGAATCACCTGTAAAGTATTTTTCATTTACAAACCTTTTGCATCATACATGCTTTTTCTCTGCTTGTCAAGTATTTTTTCTTAACATGTATAATTTTTTTATTTACATAATTCTCCACGCTTTTTCATATATTATATGGACGAAAAATCAAGGTATCTCATATGGATCAATATTCTAGTGATACAGGAAATCTAAATGTCATAGTCACAGGCACAGACAGTTACTCTCCGCTTTCTTCTGCTACTATTGAAATTGCAAACACAGGAGAGCCAAACCGAATCTTAGAATCCGTCAACACAGACCAAAACGGACAGACCGGAAATATCGAGCTTTCTGCTCCACCGCTCGAATACAGCATGGAGCCAACTGACAACCAGCCCTATTCTGAATACAATGTAAAGATCTCCGCTCCCGGCTATCAGGAAGAGATTGTCTCCGGCGTCCAGATCTTCTCTGGCGAAAATGGATTGCAGTCCATCGTATTGCAGCCTTCCGAGCAGACCCCCGACTATGTCTATAACCCAATCGTCATCGGCGGACACACACTATGGGAATACTATCCACCGAAAATCGCCGAGCCGGAAATCAAACCTTTATCCGAAAGTGGCGAGATCGTCCTCTCACGCGTCGTCGTACCAGAAACGATCGTCGTACACGACGGTGTCCCCGGCGACTCCACCGCCACTGATTATTATGTTCCGTATATCGACTACATCAAAAATGTCGCCTGCTGTGAAATCTACTCCACCTGGCCAGTAAGCACGATTGAAGCAAACCTCTTGGCGATCATGTCCTTTACTTTGAACCGGGTGTATACGGAATGGTACCGGAACAAAGGTTATAATTTCACAATTACATCCTCCACCGCTTACGATCACAAATGGATCTACGGTAAAACCATTTATGAGAATATCTCACAGATTGCTGACCGGCTTTACAACCGCTATCTTGCCCGCCCAAATGTCAAGCAGCCGATTCTTACCCAATACTGTGATGGCAAGCGCGTCTCCTGTCCAAACTGGATGACGCAGTGGGGTTCCAAAGCGCTTGGCGATGATGGTTTTTCTGCGATTGATATCATCCACTACTATTATGGATCGGATATGTATATCAATGAAGCGGAAATTGTTTCCGGAATCCCGTCCTCTTATCCAGGCTACGATCTGACGATTGGAAGCTCCGGTGAACCGGTAATCACGATTCAAGAGCAGTTAAACCGTATCGCACAGAATTACCCGGCGATTCCGACTGTCACAGTCGACGGTATCTTCGGTTCCGCAACTGCAGAATCCGTGCGTGCCTTTCAGTCTATTTTTAACCTTCCTGTAAGTGGAATTGTCGATTTTCCAACATGGTATAAAATCTCCCAGATCTATGTCGGTGTCTCAAAAATCGGAGAAAATATACGGTGAATTTTTTGTGTATTATGCTACTTTGCTTGCATAAATCCCGCATAGCATTTATAATATCAGTATGTCATAAAACGCACAGGAGGGGTACTATTTATGGATAACAGAAATACATTTAAGGTGCAGTCTACATCCAGCAATTTAATCTCGCTGAATGTGACACCTGGTCACTATGCAACATCTTCTTCCCATATCAATTACTATATTGATATGACGAGCCTGAAGAGCCGTCGGAGCGAAGCACATGCCGCTGCCAAAGTACTGGCTACCCGCTACGCTGCTACAACGATCATTGATACGATTGTCTGTCTGGACAGTACAAATGTGATCGGTGCTTATCTCGCAGATGAACTTCTTAACACAGGTATTTTATCTGCAAATCTGCACAATACCGCATACATCATTTCCCCAGAGCAGCACTCTGGCGGACAGCTTATATTCCGTGAGAACTATCTTTCCATGATCAAAGGCAAGCATGTCCTTGTATTATTAGCAACTGCTACAACCGGAAAGACCTTGCAGACAGCGCTCGAATGTATCGAATACTATGGTGGCGAAGTCGTTGGTGTATCTTCGATCTTCTCTGCGGCCGACGAAATCCACGGCGAACAGATCAACACCATCTTCCGTACCGAGGATATTCCGAATTACGAGACACATTCTGCGGCTGACTGTCCACTCTGCAAAGCCGGCATTCCAATTCAGGGTATCATCAACAGCCACGGATATTCCTCTCTGTAGGAATTGATTTTCCAAATCGAAAAGTAATAAAAACTCCCTGTTCAGAATATATTATACTAATTCTGAACAGGGAGTTTTTTATTATGTCATCCAAAACGAAAATTATCGTCTTAAAATCAAAAGAACTCATCTACACTGGCATATTTATCGTTCTCGGCATCCTGCTGATCCTGCTGCTCTGGTATATGTTCTCACCGAAGGAGGACGAAAAAGATACCACGGATACAAGCATTTCAACAGAAACCTTCGCCACATACCAGCCAGGTGTCTACACCTCGCAGTTAAATCTCGGTGGCACAACACTGGAATTACAGACGACCATCGACAAACATGCAGTCACACATATCGAAGTAACAAACACAAACGAAACCGTCACCGCCATGTATCCACTTTTAACACCTTCTGTGGATGCCATCAATGAACAGTTGCAAATCACAGGTGATCTGGACTCTGTTACATATGCAAGCGACAACCAATACACCACACTGCTCTTATTGGAAGCCGCCCGCCAGGCAGCACAATCTGCCCGCATTGACACAAAATAACTACTTACGCATGTTTCTTTACAATCACGCCACCCGTCTTATAAATGCTTTCTGCCGGTACAAATCCACGTACCGGGGAAAGCGGATAGACATTACTATTCGAGCCAATGACTGTACCCGGATTTAATACGGAATTACAACCAACCTCTACATGATTTCCAAGCATTGCTCCAAATTTCTTCAAACCAGTTTCCAGATCAAACTTCTCATTTGTCTCCGGATCAATTCCTTTCACATGGACGAGTGTCTTATCACTCTTTACATTCGATGTAATCGAGCCAGCACCCATATGCGATTTAAATCCCAAAATAGAATCACCAACATAATTATAATGTGGCACCTGCACATTATCAAAGATGATCACGTTTTTCAACTCTGTGGAATTACCGATCACACAGCCTTTTCCAACCAGCGCATTTCCACGGACAAACGCACACTGGCGCACTTCTGTCTCGGCGCCGATGATTGCCGGTCCTGCCAGATACGCCGATGCAAATACTTTCGCTGTCTTATGCACCCACACATGCTCCGCTACTTCGGTATACTCTTCCTTCGGAAGAGACTCCCCAAGCTTTACGATAAATTCTCCAATATGTGGAAGCACCTCCCACGGATAGGTATAGCTTTCCATCAAAGGTTTTGCCTCTGTATGGGAAAGATCATATAATTCCTTGATTGTTACTGCATTTACACTTTTCATTTTCTATCCTCCATTGCTATCTCTTATTCATCTAACATTTCTCTTACATACATTCGCAAACCATATTATGATTTTTTCGTAGTTTTCTTCGTTCCTGCCTTCTCATAAAATGGCTTCGTCCGGTCAAACAATCGCGTGATCTGATTCTGATTTCGTATCTGCTTCACGGCATTCGTGTTATCACAGACAAATTTATTCATCTTGGCTGTATATTCATCCTTCGAAATCGTTCCCTCCGCAACACCGGAAAGCCCTTTCTCCCACGATGCCGTCATTTCCGCCCAGAGCAGACTCTGAATGGAATTCAAGCATACATCGTAGATGATCTCTCCAAGAAATGTCGGTGTCACGATCTGTGTTTTCTTATTTAACGCGATGTATTTGTTCGTCACAAGCTTCGTGATAATACTATCACGCGTCGCACTCGTTCCAATACCGCTGCCCTTGATCTGACTTCGAAGTTCCTCATCTTCAATCAGCTGTCCAGCATTTTCCATCGCCAGAATCAATGTACCCGAAGAATATCGCTTCGGTGGAGATGTCTCTCCTTCCTTGATATTGAATGCCTGTACCGGAATCGCATCACCTTTCTTCAAAGATGCAAACTTCGCCAACTCCTCATCCGTCAACTTCTGTTCTTCCTGTTTTTTGTCAGACGGAAGTCCTGCTATCGTCAGATACCCTGGATTTTTCAGTCGTTTGAAATTCGCAAAAAAGCTTTCGGTTCCATCTTCTTTCTCGCCAACCTCCGTATGAATCTGTCTTGTCAGAACCAGACTGACCTTCTCATACTCTGCTGCTGGGAAGAAAATACTCAAAAAGCGCCGTGCAATAATGTCATACACCTTCCGCTGAATATCATTTAATCCGTTCAGATTTCCAAGTCCCTGTCCGGTTGGAATAATCGCATAATGATCCGTGATTTGCTTATCATTAACGTATTTGGATTTGGCAACACCCTTATATCCGCCCTGCTGCATAATATACTGCGCATACTGTGCAAGCGGTTCGTATTTCTGCAAGCCACCGATATTTTTCCCGATTTCCTTCGCAACGGCTGTGGAAAGCACACGGGCATCGGTTCTTGGATATGTCACTAATTTCCGCTCATAGAGTGTCTGCACAGTATTCAACGTATCCGTCGGGCTGATCTTAAACAACCGTGAACAGTCATTTTGCAGCTCCGCTAAGTTATATAGCATCGGCGGTGCTTTCTTCTCTGTCTTTTTCTCTACCTTCTGCACGATCAGCTCAATCGGCGTATCCACAGATAATTCTGTAATCAGTTGCTTGGCACTCTCTTCTTTTTTGAATCCATTTTCTTTATATAAAAGCAGAGAATCCAGATAGGCGGAATCTTTCGTAGTTTTCCACTCTGCCTCAAACCCTTCTGTGCTGGCAAGCACCCGGTAAAATGGTGTCGGCACGAACTGACGAATCTCCCGCTCCCGCTTCACGATCATGCCAAGTACACACGTCATAACACGTCCAACCGCGATCACGCAGCGATCCATGCCAAGATAATCCCGAACTGTGTAGCTGTATTTGAGCGACAGCGCACGCGAGAAATTGATTCCCATCAGGTAATCTTCCTGTGCCCGCAGATACGCCGCATCACTCAGGTTATCGTAGGCAGAAAGTTCTTTTGCCTCCCGGATACCTCGCATGATTTCTTCTTCCGTCTGCGAATCAATCCACACACGCCGCCGATCCTTTTTACTTTTATCCACGCCTGCCATCTGCTCGACAAGACGGTAGATATATTCTCCTTCTCGTCCGGAGTCGGTGCAGACATAGATGCGTCCAACATCCTCGCGGTTCAACAGCTTGCTTACTATCTGAAACTGTTTGCTTGACGCATCGATAATCTCATATTTATATTCCTCCGGTATAAATGGAATCGTATCAAAGCTCCATTTCTTCAGAGCAGGATCATAGACCTCCGGATAGCTCATCGTAATCAGATGTCCGACACACCATGTCACGATTGTTTCCTCGTTCTCTAAGTATCCGTCCCTTGCACCGGCAGTCGCAGCCCCTTTCATGCCGAGCGCTTTTGCAAACTCACGGGCAACGCTGGGTTTCTCTGCTATGTACAAATTCTTCACTTAAAACTCTCCTTATTTGATTGCATTCACTAAGGCTTCCATCACCGGGTAATCGGATTCCTTCATCGTAGACATGATCGTAACAGTTGGTTCCACGATTGTGACATCCTTCATCGTAGAAAGGATTGCCTTCATCGTGCGGGCGGCACATGGTGCCCAGCTACCATTCTCCAAGATACCAACGGTACGCTTCTGGTATGCCTTTGACTGTAAATGATTCAGGAAATCCTGCATACATGGGAATACCCCGCCATCATAGCTTGCTGCACAGAGTACCATCCGATCATAACGAAATGCATCCTCAATCACCTCCGCCATATCCTCTCTTGCCAGATCACTGACAACAACCTTCTCTACGCCCTCTGCGCGAAGCATATCTGCAAGCTTCTCCGCTGCCTTCGCAGTATTACCGTGAATGGATGCATAGGCAACAAGCACGCCCTTATTCTCCGGCTCATACTTGCTCCATGTATCGTAAAATCCAATATAATATCCAAGATTTTCCTTCAATACCGGACCATGCAATGGACAAATTATCTCGATATCAAGTCCTGCTGCCTTCTTCAGAAGTGTCTGCACCGGCATGCCATATTTACCAACGATATTGAAATAATACCGTCTTGCCTCACACGCCCAATCCTCATTTTCTGTGAGGGAAAGCGCACCAAACTTACCGAATCCATCTGCTGAGAAAAGCACCTTCTCGCTCTTCTCGTATGTTACCATAACCTCCGGCCAGTGTACCATCGGTGCCATGTAGAACACCAATGTATGGGTTCCAAGCGACAACTCTTCGCCCTCTTTGACCGCAATTTTCTCCTGCGCATCTAATTTATCCTCGAAGAACTGTGGCAGCATCGCGATTGCCTTTGCACTTGCAACCAGCTTCACCTCCGGGAAAAGCTCCACCATTCTTCCGATACTTCCTGTATGATCTGGTTCCAAATGCGAGATAATCAGATACTCCGGCTTCTTTCCATTCAACGTCTGAAGCAGCTCATCCTCCCAGCCTTCCATGCCTCTGGCATCGACCGTATCCATAACTGCAATCTTCTCATCTAAAATCACATACGAATTGTACGATACGCCCTCCGGTACTACATACTGACTCTCAAACAAGTCAATATCCTTATCATCCACTCCAATATAACGAATTGCATCTGAAATAGTTACCTGCATGTTTTTATCCTCCTGATTGTATTCACCTATATTTATCGTTCCATAGCATGCCAATTACTTTCCTACGTTTATTCGTGCAATACTGTAACTTTATACGCTCCCCTATTCTAACAGATTCCGCTCTATATATCCAATATAATTTCGTGTATAATCTTCTATCAGATAATCGCACACTCCCGTATCCTGCAGCAGCTTCTTATCGGAATCGCCGCAGATTCCCACAATACACGCCACGTTCGCAGCAGCGGCGGCTTTCACCCCGGACGGACTGTCCTCTATCACCATTGTCTCCGATGGCTCCGCCCCGATGCGCTCCATCGCACGAATATACATATCGGGTGCCGGTTTCGCCCGCATCGTCCCATCATCATAAGCAAGCTTTGATTTGTCAAACCATTTTGCAAGTGCAAACCGTTCAAAATAAAAGTCGACATTCGATAGACCAGATGCCGTTGCAATATTGCATTTTATATTTCTTCGCTGCAACTCATCCAGAAATTCTGGTAACCCCTTCACCAGCCTGCAGGCGTCCTGATCTTCCTGATACATGCTTCTGTACAGGACTTCTTTTTCCTCTGTCAACTGCATGATCTTCTCCTCGGACAAAGCCCCCTTCCCAAGCAGCCACTCGAAAATATCCCGGTTCGTATGTCCGAGTATCTGATGTTGGAATTCTTCTTTTGTAAGCTCCCTGCCAGCCAGCTTACTCACATATGTCCGCCACGCAATGTCATGATATTTGCCATCAAAGATCATTGTGCCATTGCAGTCAAATATAACATTCCTTATTTCCATGTCTCATCCTCTTTTCTGCTTAGATAACTTCCGGGGTGTGTTTTCCACTTGCTTTTCTCTGCCCCGGGTATCACCACATCGTGGGTCTTCTCGCTTACTTTTTATACTCTACACCCACGTCGTGGGTTTTCTCGCTCATCAACTCACTCCCACGCCCAGTTTTCTCTCATGCACATACCGATTAGCTTCCAGAGTGGGTTTTTCCGCTTGCTTTTTATACTCTACGCCCACGTTGTGGGCATTTTCATAATTATACTCCATTCTACGCCCATTTGCCATTGCCCCAACAGAAAAACTCATCTCGATAAACCAAAATCCCAATTCAAATCTGAAAATCCACTCTCAATGCTGAAAATATTCCGCATAATATCTCCTATTACGTAAAAAAGGGGCTGCCAAAGCAGCCCCTGGGGGAAAATATATAAACCAAATGGTCTATAGCATATTCTACTGTTCAAACAACAGCTCTTCGTATGTAGGGAATGGCCATGCCTTTGCATCCACAATCTTCTCAAGCTCATCTGCTGGCTTACGAACGGTATCGAAGAAAGCAAATACCACATCGTGATAATACTTCGCCCAAGCCTTTGGATCATCTTCCTTCTCAGTAGCCTTCGCCACAATATCCTCAAGCTCTGCAGTTGCTTTCTTAAGTTCAGCAAGCTTTGTATCGATTGTAGAAAGAATCTCCATCTGTGTATCTGCGCTGATACCAAGCTCTTTCAGATCCTTCACAGATGCAGCCAGAGTACCCTCGTACTTCATAACAGCTGGGATGATCTGCTTCTTAGACATCTCAATCATTGTCAGAGCCTCGATGTTGATCTGCTTTGCATAATTCTCATACATAACAACGCCTCTTGCAACAAGCTCACGCTTAGACATTACACCATGCTTCTCGAACATTGCAATATTCTCTGGTGTAGCAAGATACTCAACCGCATCAACCATGCACTTGATATTTGGAAGTCCACGGCGCTCTGCTTCCTTGATCCACTCCTCAGAATAACCATTTCCGTTGAAGATGATTCTCTGATGCTCTCTTAACTTATCAGCAACAAGCTTCTTTGCAGCTGCCTCGAAATCATCTGCCTTCTCCAGCTCATCTGCAAAGTTGCAAAGTGTATCCGCAACGATTGTATTCAATGTCATCATTGGCTGTGCAATACACTGTGTACTACCAACCATACGGAACTCAAACTTATTACCAGTAAATGCAAACGGTGATGTACGGTTACGATCGGTTGCATCCATCTTGAACTCAGGAATTACAGAACATCCTGATTTGTAAACCTTACCCTTCAAGCTGCTGGTTGCCTCTCCATTTGCAATGATCTGATCAACAATATCGGCAAGCTGGTCACCAAGGTAAGCAGAAATGATTGCTGGAGGTGCCTCATTTGCACCAAGTCTGTGATCGTTACCAGCAGAGCTTGCAGACAGACGAAGCAATGCAGCATGATTATCAACAGACTCCAGAATTGCAGCTAAGAATACCTGGAACTGCAGGTTCTTCTCTGGCTCCTTGCCCGGATCAATCAGGTTCTCACCATCGGATGTTGAGATAGACCAGTTATTATGCTTACCTGAACCATTGACACCTGCAAATGGCTTCTCATGAAGCAGACAAGCAAATCCATTTCTCTCAGCAACCTTCTTCAATGTCTCCATCAACAACTGGTTCTGATCGGTTGCTACATTGGTTGTACCGTAGATTGGTGCGATCTCATGCTGAGAAGGAGCAACCTCGTTGTGCTGTGTCTTCGCTGGAATACCATACTCCCACAGATCCTTGTTCAGCTCTCTCATGAAATGAGAAACCTTATCTTTAATCACACCGAAGTACTGATCGTCAAGCTCCTGTCCCTTAGGTGCCGGTGCGCCAAACAATGTACGTCCGGTCAGCTTCAGGTCAAGTCTCTGATTGAACTTATCCTTATCAATTAGGAAGTACTCCTGCTCTGGTCCAACGGAAGCAGTTACCTTCGCTGGTGTCTTACCGAAAAGCTTCAAGATACGAAGTGCCTGCTTATTAACGGCATCCATCGAACGAAGAAGCGGTGTCTTGTGATCCAGTGACTCACCTGTATATGAAATGAAAATAGTCGGAATACAAAGAACCTTACAGCCATCCGGAATCTCTTTTACAAATGCAGGCGATGTACAATCCCAGACTGTATAACCTCTTGCTGCACATGTTTCACGGATACCACCGGAAGGGAAGGAAGAACCATCTGGCTCAGCCTTGATCAATTCCTTACCTGTGAACTCTGTGATGAATGTACCATCACCAACCGGATCCATGAAGGAATCATGTTTCTCTGCTGTCAGGTTTGTGAGTGGATGGAACCAGTGTGTATAGTGTGTTGCGCCGAGCTCCTTTGCCCACTCCCGCATGGCAATCGCTACGGAATCAGCAATCGCTGCGTCAAGCGGTGCACCGTAATCAATTGTCTTCTTTAATTCCTTGAATACTGCTTTTGGCAATCTTGCACGCATGACTGCCTCGCAAAATGAACGCTTTCCTAAATCTTCTGCTGTAACTTCCATACTCGTATTCTCCTTTTCCTTAATTTTTTTAATTATTTTTAACTTGTAATCAAGATAACTCAAGTCAAAGGAAAACGCAAACTGAAAAAAACGCTTTTTTTCTTTCAAAAATTATGTGAAATTTATTTTTCACTATACATTATTAAGTTTTAACTTGTGAATCACATGTGAAAACAGACTTTTGTATCGTTTTCGCAAGTAAATATAGGCGTTCGCAACACTTAACTTGTGAAACCATATCAAAAGTCCGTTTCTACTTGTTTTTATCTAGTCAAATTGTCTCTTACACCCATATAATACGATGCAAACTCTTGTGTAATCAATTTGTTCCGTATCATCAGATTGAGTGTATCCTTAAATTCTGCATAGCTGATCGTCGAGTGTGCCAGATTATCCAATGTCTTGCTGATCCGGTCTGCATAACCGTTGGCATCAATCACATTATCCCGCAATAAGATATTCGACTTATACGCTTCTTTAAAATAAATATTCACCTTGTTGGACATCGTTACCCGGTCATCGACCTGAAATTCTACCCCTAACAGATCAAATAACGCCGATGCCGACCGGTTTGTCACGTAGATGTCATTTCCAATTCCATACAGATTCTTATACGCTGACAGATCATCCACAACCGTACTGTGCGCATAATCCGGCAGATACGGACGAAACATATCCGCAAGTACACTGCTGCCCTTATAGGCTGCATAATCAATATCTTCGTTTGCCTGCTGCTTCTTCAAATAAGTAATATTCTTGATCTGATACAGCGGAATCGTGATGTGACGCGGCTCCTGCTCAATCAACAGCAGATGAAACTCTTTCTTTTCCACCCAGATATAGGCAGGTGTCTGCTTTACCTTGAGCTTATCCGAGCGGTCTACGAAGATCATACGATGGTCTCGCCGCACTTTGAACTTATGCAGTGTCTTCTTGACCTTCTTCCGGTCGTACGTCGTGACAGTTTCCTGCGTAAGAGCAACAATCGGCTGTTCTTCCGTCTGTTCCCGCTTGTCCTGCATCTTCTGTCTGACCTCATCTGATTCCTTCTTTTGTTGTTTCTTCCGCTTGTGCCGATCGTGTTTTTCTTCAATATCCTCATCTGAAGATCCTGCATCCTCGAATTCCTCTTTCGAATCCTCTCTGTCCACAGTTTTCTCGTTCTTCCGCTTCTCGAATACCGGCGGCTTCATATGATCGACTTTCTTATCAGCATCCTGTGGCTTCATACGCTTGGAGCGTTTTGTGTCCTGCGTTTCCGCGTTCTCTGCATCTTCCACAACACCACCCTGAATGATGAGCGTCTGCGCCAGCGTGATCACAACAAACACACATACAACTGCCGCAAAAATAAGCAGAATCTGCCGGAACACGATTGCACACACAATCGCGCCGACAGCTCCGATTCCGAACAGCAACGACAAGAGCACGATTGCCCTTGCCTTTGCCGTTCCATATTTAATTGTATTTACACATTTTCGAATCATTACGCCTTATATACGACCTTACGGAAATTCTTCTTTCCCTTCTTCAATACGAATTCCTCTGCGAAATCATCTGGTGTGAACATCTTCTTCACATCTGTGATCTTCTCGCCATTGACAGAGACACCGCCCTGCTCGATCGCACGTCTTGCCTCACTCTTGGATGCTGCAAGTCCTGCCTGTACGATAATTGACATCAGATCGGTCTGTCCATCATTGAACAGATCGGCTGTAATCTCTGCAACCGGCATATTCTCTGTATTTCCGCCACCAAAGATATTCTTGGCTGCGTCGAGTGCTTTCTTTGCCTCTTCCTCACCATGAACAAGTGCAGTCAGCTCATAGGCAAGAATCTCCTTTGCCTTATTCAGCTCGCTGCCTTCCCAATGCTCCATCTCCCGAATCTGCTCCAGCGGAAGGAATGTCAACATCTTGAGACACTTGATAACATCTGCATCATCGACATTTCTCCAGTACTGGAAGAACTCATAAGGTGTCGTCTTGTTTGGATCAAGCCATACAGCACCCTTCTGTGTCTTACCCATCTTCTTACCCTCGGAATTCAAGAGCAATGTGATTGTCATCGCATGTGCATCCTTGCCGAGCTTTCTACGGATCAGCTCTGTACCGCCAAGCATGTTAGACCACTGATCATCGCCACCAAACTGCAGGTTACATCCGTACTTCTGGAACAATGCATAGAAATCGTAGCTCTGCATGATCATGTAGTTAAACTCCAAGAAGCTCAGTCCCTTCTCCATACGCTGCTTATAGCACTCAGCCGTCAGCATACGGTTGACAGAGAAATGCGCACCAACCTCACGCAGTACCTCAACATAATTCAAATCAAGCAGCCAGTCCGCATTGTTAACCATCATAGCCTTGCCTTCTGAGAAATCAATAAAACGGCTCATCTGCTTCTTGAAGCAATCACAGTTATGCTGGATCGTCTCCTTTGTCATCATCTGACGCATATCCGTTCTCCCCGATGGATCACCGATCATTGCTGTACCGCCACCGATCAGGGCGATTGGCTTATTTCCACCCATCTGCAGACGCTTCATCAGGCAAAGTGCCATGAAATGTCCTACATGCAGACTGTCTGCGGTCGGATCAAATCCAATATAGAAAGTTGCCTTTCCTTCATTGATCAGACGGCTGATCTCCTCTTCGTTTGTTACCTGTGCAATCAAACCTCTTGCTACAAGTTCTTCGTACAATGTCATCTTTCTTTCCTCCAAAATATATTTTTGATTTAAGGACATAAAAAAAACGCCCTTATAAAAATATAAGGACGAAGTATACTCCGTGTTACCACCTTATTTCACGCTTACCTCACGATAACCGCCTTTGCAAGTATCGATATCAATACTTTAGCCTCTGTAACGTGTGCCAATCCGTCTGCCCCTACTTGACAAGCGTTCAGGGAGCAGCTCCGAGATGTATTCATGTTTCCGACTTACCGCGCCTCTCATCAACCGGCGGCTTTCTGTGGCAGCTGCTCGCAAACACTACTTGTTCTCTTCCTCGCCTTTGCTATCATTCACAATGATACGAAAATTATATATGAAGATTTTCTGTTTGTCAACAATATCCTTTATCAAACGTAATTACTGTATAATACGTATCCTGTTTCTCCGCAAGCTTCTGCTGGATCTCCGATTTTATCTGTGCTTCTGTCTTCTCACATTCATACGGAACAAGTACATCAAAGATCAGATTTGTATGCGTAGGTCCCGACACAATCCGGAAATCATGCATTGTAAGCCCTTTATCAATCTCCCTCAGAATCTCTGACATCATATCACGGCAGATATTCGTTTTCTCATCATCATAATCAATCGGGTCCATGTGGATTGTCATGTGTACCTGCAGTTCATCGTAAATGTTCCGCTCTAACTCATCAATCGCATCGTGGATCTCCATGATATTCTCATGACAGTCCACCTCCACGTGTACACTGCCGATCAGATTTCCCGGTCCATAACTGTGAATGATCAGATCATGCATGCCATGACAGAACATATTCTCCATCACAAGCTCCCGGATTTTTGCAACCAGCTCCTCATCTGCTGGCTGTCCAAGCAGCTGATCCACTGTATCCTTCACGATACCAAATCCGGAAATCATAATCATCACAGACACCACAATTCCCATAATACCATCCACCGGAAGATCCGAAAATGCCGACATCACAAGTGCGATTGCGGTTGCCAGTGTCGCAAACACATCACTGAAGCTATCCTTAGACGTTGCAAGCATAATGGATGACGAAAGCTTCGTGCCAAGCTTCCGGTTCATAACTCCCATCCCAATCTTCACAAACATCGAAAGTACCAGCACCAGCAAAGCAACAAACGAGAATGTTACCCGTTCTGGGTGCATAACCTTCTCTATGGAACTTCGCAGCAGTTCAAATCCAACCGCCACAATCGCAGCCGCGATCACGAGCGAAGTCAGATATTCCATCCGTCCATGTCCAAACGGATGATCCCGGTCGGCTGGTTTCGCCGCCATCTTATATCCAAACATCGTCACGATACAGGTCGCACAGTCCGATAAGTTATTTACACCATCTGATACAATCGAGATTGATCCGGCGATCAGACCAATTGCAAGCTTGCTCACAAACAAAATCACATTGCAGATGATTCCAACGATGGATGAGAAAAATCCGTACCGTTTCCGTACCTCCGGACGCTCGATCTCATCCGCATCCTTTATGCACTTATGAACCAGAAATTCAAGCACGTTCCTCTAACTCCTTCACGCTTCTGCAATAATTTACAGTACCAACGCCCATCGCCATAAACACAAAGAACAGTGGGGTTGTAATCGGCTGATTCAGATTCAGGATGCTCTGCGCGAAATATCCAACTGTTGCTGCCAGACACACACTGATCCATGCATGCTCCTTTGCATGCTTAAACATATAGACGATACTGCTTCCAACCAATGCCAGATAAGAAAGCAGCCCAACAATCCCTGTCGTAAACAAATACTGCAGTAGCTCGTTATGCGCATTGTCATACACTTTACCAGTAACCTGAACCATCTCATTGTAGCATGCCGCCTTAAGTGTCACACGTACCGACTCATTTCCATATCCAAACAGCTTATTTACAAACGGTGCATCACCATACACTTCCACAATCTTTCTCCAGATGTAACCACGATAACTGCCCCATTTATCATTGAATGTCAGTAACGAAGAGCCAGTTACCGCCAAAACAATAATACCAATCACGCCAAGCGCCACACACGCACCACAGACAATCAGCACAATCTTCTTTTTATTCCATGCTGCAACCTTCGTACCAAGCTTCCAGTTGCAGATACACACAACTACAAATACAAGCAACGCTGCTCCACATAACGCAAATGCAATATCCAGACGGTTTAAGGCGATTGCAAGTCCGCCCCGTTTCTTGTCATATCTTGTATGTCCATATTTATTGATAAACCCAAGCACCAGATTGCCGACAAACAATAAAAACACTGCAAACGAACTATACCGCAGTCTGCCCTGCATAAATGCAAGGATTGTCACCACAACAACGCCAGCAAAAATACCAAGGAATACACTATCACTGTTTGCGATCAGAATATTGCAACCAGCCGCGATCAGTAGGATTCCTGACAGAATACGTGAAAACCAGTTCTTACAAAATGAAAACACTGCCAACAACACTGGAATCGATATCGACAGATAACTTGCATACATATTGATATTTCCGAATGTTGATATGAATTTCGTATATTGATTTGATGCAATGTTATAACGCAGGTTTAGAAAATCATGCTCCATATGCTGTCCGATTGCAACCGCATACGCAAATGCATTCGCCGCAGCAAAAAAGATAAACATGAGCATCTGTGGGCGCACACGCTGTGCCAGCACAACGAATACGATCATCAGAACCAGGTACATGCAAAGTCCCATCCGTCTGCCCTGTAAACCATAAAAAGCATCTTTTTTATCATCTGCACAAAGCCATGCGAAAAAGTTTGCCATCAGGAATGCAAGTGCATAAAACTCCGGACGCAAGAACCGTTTTTTCCCGGTATCCTCGACAAGCAAAGAATCATACTTATAATAATTCTTCAGATTTGCCTCCACAACATAACCGATCAATGCAAGCGCCAGATAGATACCGGCTGCATATAAAAAGAAATGATACTTTGTGATCGTAATATTAAAATAATGGTCATCGTAAATCAGTGGATACACACCAAACGCCAACAATGCAAATACATACACCGCGACATCCATCACACGAATTCCTCTGCAATATTCCAGATTGTCTGATTTTTTCGTCTTTGCCATGACTTTTATCTCCTTATCCAGCTCCTGCTGCTATTTTAACATATGCATATAAAAAGAAAAGAGAGATAATTGCTATCTCTCTTTCTCTTCGTGCGGGAGATGGGACTTGAACCCACACGACGTTGCCATCACTAGATCCTTAGTCTAGCCTGTCTGCCAATTCCAGCACTCCCGCATTCTCTTGCGTGTCGCTCACGCTCAACGCAAGACATATATTATCATTTTGATTGCCCTTTGTCAACAACTTTTTTCTATTTTTGTAAATATTTTTGTAAATATTTTTTCACCATCTGCTATAATGCGCATAAATCCGTGCTTTTATCGTTGGATATACGACCGACTTTGCACACTACGAATGCCCTGATAATTTACAGACGGTGCTGCGCCATTCTTCGGAACAAGCACAATCTGAATTCCTTCCAACCGTTTTGCCATACCCGCAGTTCCCGCTGGCGCTCCATTTTTAGACCATCCAAGCCAGCCATACGTCTGTGCATGCACACGGTAGTAAACGTCATAATGTACTGCCATCTCACCTGTCAGATTGATGCAGATTGCCTCCAGACGCTTTGCGCGTCCACTTGTACCACTCATGACTCCATTCTGCTTCCATGTGGACACATCATTTATATTTCCCTCCCAGCCATAGGTCTGCACATGGGTTGTGTAAACGATATTACCACTGTATGGCTTATTGGTCAGCTTGATACAGATTCCCTCCAGGCGCTTTGCCTGTCCACTTGTGCCGCTCATCTGACCGTTATATTTCCAGCCCTGCCAGCCATACGTCTGTACATGGGTGCGATACGTCACATTTACCGTATTCTCTCCGCTCACCGTCGGATTTGCATTTGTGGTTGCGGAACTGCCAAGCACAGGAGATGTTCCATTCTTCGCGATATACGAGGCGGTCTGATGCACAGTCGCACTTGCATATACACCAGCATAATCAACTTCCGGTGCTGGCATACCTCGCTTTACAACCACGATCTGAATACCCTCCAGACGCTTTGCATATCCTGCAGTTCCTGCTGGCGCACCATTCTTCGCCCATCCAAGCCAGCCGTAGCTTTGCGCATGCACACGATAATACACATCATATTTATCTTTGTCAGCGCCCGTAAGTTGGATTTTAATTGCTTCCAGACGTTTTGCCTCTCCCTCGGTTCCGTTCATCTCTCCATTCGACGACCAAGGCAGCCATCCATAGGTCTGACAGTGCGTCGTATATTGGATTCCAAGCTTCTGGTTGCCACTCACAGCGATCTCGATCCCCTCCAGGCGCTTCGCCTGTCCACTTGTACCGCTCATCGTGCCATTTGTCACCTGCTTCTGCCATCCATAGGTCTGCACATGCGTCCGATATCGCACCGTCACTGCAGGTGCCGCCTGTACTTCTTCCGTCAGAGTACGCACACGGACAGACACCGCTTTGCTCTCCCGGTAATATCCGCTCGTTGGACGTTTTACATAAAAGGTATATTCTGTATTTGGTTTGAGATTCACAAAAGCCGGACTTGACTGCCAGTGGATTCCATCCACAGAATACACACAGCCACTCTGTGTGTCCAATGTAATCGAAGTTGAACCGTACTTTGCAACCGTCGGAGTCTCTGGTTCATCCTGCCATCCGTATACCTCTACGGTACAGGTTGCCTTTTGATTGTTTGTCAGTTTACGGATTGTAATGGATGTTTTACCCGGTGCAACCGCAGTCACAAGCCCGGATGCACTGACCGTTGCAATATTTGTATTCTCTGACACATATCCTAACCGTTTGTCCGTAACATTTGCGGGCACAAAACTGGTTCGTATCTGCCCTGACTGATTATTCACAAGATCCAATGCGATCGTCGCTGTATCCGCATGAATCTGCTCTGCATCCACAACCGTCACAGAAGCTCCGTAATCACTTTCACAACCAGGAGCTACGCCATCATAATAGTGATTCTGCGTATGCGATTCCCGGGAAGAGCCATCGTACTTCTCCATCGTAGCATCAGATTTATTAAAGAACTGATAGGATATCGGCGTTCCATCATCCCACGTGAGGTCCACATTGTACCACTGATTTCCAAGCTTTGTCCGGTTCCAGCCGTGTGTGGCACTCGTAACTGATACCGTCTCAAGCCCTGCAGCATTCGTCAACATACTATACAGCTTCGCATATCCGGCGCACACCGTTTTTTTCTGCATGACAGCACTATATGCTGTCTGATCGTAGGTGCCCTCTTCGTACTCTACATATTCGCAGATGATATCATGTGCTTTCTTCTCCTTTGCATACGCAGTTGATTCTTTTTGAATCGTCTGCACCCATGCATCCACCCGGTTAAACATCTGCACGGAAGCATTGGAACGGGTATCTCCATCCGCAAAAGCATCATATACGCCCAGATATACAACTTTACTATTGTAATACAGAGCATTCTTGATGAAATAAAACTGTGGATTCTGATAGGTGAATATGTAGACCAGCGATGATAGCTCCTCTGACGACAGTCCTTCATAGCTGATTGGACCAATGCCAGAAACTGCTCTGCCATTGACGGACAGCACCTTTGCATCCACACGCATATTAATATACGCTGTACAGTACTGATTCATCTCATCGTAAAGCTCCTGCCACGCTGTACTCAGATTCTGATAGCAATAATCATCCCCATACGAATCCCAATTCGTACGATAAACACCCGATACTGCGCTTCCGCCACTGCTATCACAGATCGCCATGTCAGCTTCATCGAGATCTCCATAGCTTTCGTCAATCTGGTAAAGCTCCAGCGGCTTCAGATCTGATGTTTCCTGCTCAGATGTCTCTGCCGCATAGGTTGTCAGATTCCCTGTCCAGATAAAAACTGTACACAACAGCATGATTATCCATTTTGTTATCTTTTTATTCATCCTTTGCTCCTCGTACTCTCCCAATCAACAAGTCCTAATACCCCTATTATAACAAAACCCGCTGTCCGAAGGCAACGGGTTTTGAATACATTCTTTTATTAAGCGAGCTTGCTCTTAGCAACCTCTACTACCTTTGCGAAACCTTCTGGATCGCTGATAGCCATCTCAGAAAGCATCTTTCTGTTAAGATCTACACCTGCAAGCTTCAATCCATACATAAGCTTGCTGTATGAAAGTCCATTCATTCTTGCTGCTGCATTGATACGAGCGATCCAGAGCTGTCTGAACTGTCTCTTTCTCTGCTTTCTACCAGCATAAGAAGATGTCAAAGCTCTCATAACTGACTGCTTTGCTACTCTATACTGCTTCGATCTTGCTCCCTTGTATCCCTTAGCGAGCTTTAATGTTCTATTATGTCTCTTCTTAGCGCCAACGCCGCCTTTAATTCTTGCCATCGTTCATTCCTCCTAATATCCTATAAATATGGTAAAATCTTCTTCATAACTTTGCTGTTTGTAGAATCAGTCATAGTTGCTTTTCTAAGATTTCTCTTTCTCTTTGTAGTCTTCTTAGTAAGAATGTGGCTCTTGTAAGCCTTATTTCTCTTAAGCTCACCGGTTCCTGTCTTCTTAAAACGCTTTGCAGCTGCTCTTTTTGTCTTTAACTTTGGCATTTCTTTTCCTCCTTAAAAATCATGCATATGCATGGTAATTTCTTATTTATATGAATTTAACGTTTTTCAGCTAAAAACATGATCATACTTCTGCCTTCAAACTTTGCAGGCTTATCTACAACGGCAACATCTGAAAGCATCTCGGCAAACGAATTCAGAATCGCTTTACCATTATCTGTATGTGCAAGCTCTCTACCGCGGAAACGAAGTGTAACCTTTACCTTATCGCCCTTGGTCAGGAACTTTCTTGCCATGTTTGCCTTTGTATTCAGGTCGTTGTTGTCAATGTTTGGTGACAAACGGACTTCCTTGATTTCAATGACTCTCTGCTTTTTCTTTGCTTCCTTCTCGCGACGTGTCTGCTCATAACGGAACTTTCCATAGTCCATAATCTTGCAAACAGGTGGCTTTGCTGTCGGTGCAATCTTGATCAGATCAACACCCTGCTCATCTGCGAGCTTCTGAGCGTCCTTGGATGACATGATACCAAGCTGCTCTCCTGTCTCACTTACCACACGTACCTCTTTGTCACGAATCTGCTCGTTAATCATTAAATCGCTAATAATATACACCTCCCTCGGGTATCGCCCCCTCACATCCGTTCGGCGGCATATCGTCGAAACCATCCTAAATTATTCGCTTCGCTCATAATGGTTTCTCCTGCATAAAAAAAGTGGATAGACAAACTATCCACACATTGTTATAATAAGAAATCTATATATTCTCTTACTACATAACCCGAGTCGCCTATGCGCTAAGGTGAGAGTGGATACTCTGCTTTCATCAACATACTTGCATACTATAGCATGCAGGTATGGAATTGTCAATACTTTTTTCAAAATTATATTTCATTCGCAAATTATATTTCATTTATATTTCATTTTAGAAAATTATACACAGATCAGTTCCTTCGGGGAAGATGCCAGATTCTGGTATCCATCTTCTGTCACCACGATCATATCCTCAATCCGTACACCAAATCTGCCCGGCAGATAAATACCCGGTTCCACTGTAATCACAACACCCGGCTTCAACACAGCATCACATTTCATGGAAAAACGCGGTTCCTCGTGAATAAAAAGTCCCACACTATGTCCGAGTCCATGTCCGAAATAATCTCCATAACCGGCGTCTGCGATGATGTCACGTGCACATTTATCGACATCCGAACATACCATGCCCGGTTTCACAACGGAAAGTGCTGCAAGCTGTGCCTGAAGCACGGTATCATACACCTTCTTCTGCTCTGGTTCTACCACTTCTCCAATATGAATCGTCCGCGTCATATCCGAACAATATCCCTGATACATACAGCCAAAATCCATCGTCAGGAAATCACCCTCCATAAGCAGCTTCGGCTGTGGCATCGCATGTGGCAGACTGCTGTTTGAACCACTTGCCGCAATCGTATCAAAACTCGTTCCCTCGGCACCACGCAGCCGCATCTCATATTCTAACTGCAAGGCAGCTCGCTGTTCCGTCAATCCTTCCTTCCAGTTCTCGTGGATAAACTTTACAATCTCTGCAAATGCTTCATCGCCGATCTGCTCTGCACGTGCCAGCTTCGCAATCTCGTCCTCTGTCTTTACTTCCCGATACACATTAACTGCATCTTCCAGTGGCACAAACTCCACCTGCATTCCCGTCAATTCTTTTGTAAATGTATCTACAAAAGCCTGATACTGCATATACGAAATCTCTTTATTCTCAAATCCGATTCGAAGTTTGGATCTGCCCTCTTTTGCAAATGCCTTCTGCAGCATCGCCGCGATTGTCTTGGAATATCCTTCCCGTCCAATATCCACACAGGTAAATTCCGGTGCTTCCAGTTCTACCTGCTCTGTATACCGGCTGTCTGTCAAAATATACTGTTCTCCCTGAAACGCCACAAGCATTCCTGTATGTCCCCGATACCCAGACAGATGATGGATGTTATATCCATCCGTCAGGATCAGTACCTGTAAATCCTTTTTATCAATAACTTGTACCAGTTGTTCCTTCATGTCTATCAAGCCTCCTACTGTAGTAGTATACAATCATAGATTTGGAAATACAACGCAAAAATGCAACAAATAAAAAAGTATGCTCTGTAGAGCTTCAATTGTGCCAGCCCCCTTGATTTTTATCCATTTTATGTTACGATAATATTGTTCGAGGATCAGTCCTTGGACATCTTGGGGAGAGCGAGTTGTTGATGTTCGGGCGCAACAACTCAAACTATGTTTTACATAGGGAGACCATATAGATTGGGGAATCTATATGGTCTCTTCTATTTTTTGTTTATTTTATAAATGTCATATACCATATTTATTACAGAAAAATCCATGAGCAACTCCGATATTATCGAAGTCACCCATGGATTTTATTTTTACATATAAGTAATTACTTACTTGCTTACATATGGTTTAGCTGTTTTACCCGGTGCTGCTCCACCCTTTGGAACAAGCTTAATTTCTATGCCCTCCAAGCGTTTTGCATAACCTGCGGTTCCTGCTGGCGCACCATTTTTCGCCCAATCAAGCCAGCCAAATGTCTGTGCATGTACACGATAATAAATATCATAGTGTTCTGCCATCTCGCCTGTTAAAGTAATACAAATTGCCTCCAGACGTTTTGCCTCACCACTTGTACCACTCATCACACCATTTGACTTCCAGGTGGAAGGATTGTTAACATTTCCCTGCCATCCATAGGACTGTACATGTGTTGTATAACTAATGCCTCCGCTATAAGGCTTGTTTGTCAGTTTAATTTCGATACCTTCCAAACGTTTTGCTTGTCCACTTGTACCACTCATACTTCCGTTAAACTTCCAACCTTGCCAGCCATATGTCTGTACATGCGTTCTGTATGTAACATTTGGTGTACTGTTTCCTTCAATCGTAGGATTCATTGAAGATGTCGGCTTCGAATTCACAACTGGTGACGTTCCAGATAATGCAATATATGCACTTTTATTGACAGATTTAATGCCATTCTTATTCTCGTCAATCTTCTCGCCCTTCTTAACAATTACAATCTGAATTCCTTCCAGACGTTTTGCATAACCTGCAGTTCCTGCTGGTGCACCATTCTTCGCCCAACCAAGCCAGCCATAAGACTGTGCATGTACACGATAATAAATGTCATACTTATCCTTATCAGCACCTGTGAGCTGAATCTTAATTGCCTCCAGACGCTTTGCTTCGCCTTCTGTACCACTCATATCACCATTGGATGACCAAGGCAACCAGCCATAGCTTTGACAATGCGTTGTGTACTGAATTCCCACCTTATCATTTCCACTTACTTTTATCTCGATACCTTCCAGACGCTTTGCTTTTCCAGATGTACCTGACATTACTCCATCCTTTTTCCATGTCTTCTCCCAGCCAAATGTCTGTACATGCGTATGATAACTTACAGACATTGTAGGAACCTCAACATCTGGTGTTGGCGTAGGTGTCGGAGTTGGTGTTGGTTCTGGATTAGGTGTTGGCGTTGTTCCATCCTTTGACAAAACCGTCAATGTACAGGTAACAGTTTCTGCCGTATCACCATAATTCGAGTTGTTTGAAGGTGTACATGTAATAG
>CAVKUW010000111.1:42914-45231 GCA_963659815.1 Butyricicoccaceae bacterium | reverse complement strand
TTAGCAGATGTCAATCAGGGCGGTGATCTGCTTGACCGTGTCGTTATGATACGACGACAGATCGCGCTGGAACTTGGTGCCGTTGTGCCAATCATCCGTCTGCGTGATAATATCCAGCTCAATCCAAACCAGTATATTATCAAAATCAAGGGAATTCAGGTTAGTGAGGGTGAAATTTTATTTGACCATTATATGGCGATGAATCCGGGGTATGTCGAGGATGAGATCGTTGGTATTCCGACATTGGAGCCTGCGTTCCATCTGGAGGCAATGTGGATTACCGAATCCCAGCGGGAACGTGCGGAGTCACTTGGATATACCGTTGTCGATCCGCCATCGATCATTGCGACACACCTGACTGAGGTTATCAAGCAGCATCTTGACGAGCTGCTGACGAGACAAGATGTCCAGAACCTGATCGATAATATCAAGGACAACAACAAGACGCTGGTAGATGAACTTGTACCGAAGCTGCTGAGTGTCGGTGATATCCAGAAGGTATTGCAGAATCTGCTCCGGGAAGGTATTTCCATCCGGGATCTTGTCACGATTTTTGAGACACTGGCGGATTATGCGGCGACGAGCCGGGATACCGATATTCTGACAGAGTATGTACGGCAGAGCCTGAAACGGGCAATCTCCAACAAATATTTTGGCGATGGAGAGTCCAGCACCGTAGTGACACTTGACCCGCAGATCGAGCAGATGATTATGGGCTCTGTGAAGCAGACCGAACAGGGTGCATTTATCTCGTTAGATCCGGCGGTGACAAAGAGCATCTTAAATGCAACGGAGGAAGAGGTCAAGAAGCTGGAGAGCAAGGGGGATGCACCGATTGTTGTTACATCGCCGATTGTTCGTATGTATTTTAAGAAATTAACGAATGACTACTTGAAAGACCTGATTGTTATCTCATATAATGAGATTGATTCGGAAGTGGAATTAAAATCCGTGGGAGTGATAACGATTCATGATAATTAAGAAGTATAAAGCACTAACTGAAAAAGAAGCGATCCTGCTTGCCAAGGAGGATCTGGGACCGGATGCGATCGTAATGAACGTTAAGAAGATCAAGCCGGGTGGAATCATGCGTCTCTTTAAAAAGACACGCGTGGAGCTGACGGCAGCGATCGATGATGATATGGAGGAACAGGCGGCGACTACCACCGCACCAGTGGCTCCATCTGTCAGATCGGATGAACAGACAATCGATCTCAGACAGGAACGCCGGGGCGAATCCGCAGAGGAACCGTTCCTGTTTGGTAAGGCGTTTGGAGAGAATAAAGATTCCTACAGCGAGGAAGCGCAGAATGCGATTGAGGAGAAGATCAACAGCATCGCGAAGCTTCTCGAACAGCAGATGCAGACGCAGAAGTCAGCAGAAACCTCGATCAAAGAGGCTGCCAATCAGGCGATTTCTTCGGGAGAGGCGGCTGCAAAGGTGGAAGAAAAGAAAACAGAGCCGGAACAGTCGGGCAATAAGGTCGTTGATCTTGTGATCAAACAGTTGATGGACAGCGAGGTTTCGGAAGCACATGCAACGGAGATCATTGATGAGCTGACTGTGAAGGATGATAAACAGCCAATTGACAATATACTGTCAAACGTATACCAGAAGATCGTGCTGAAGCTCGGCGAAATCCAGCCGTTAACTGCGGGTGGGAAGAAACCAAAGGTTGTATTTTTTGTCGGAAATACCGGCGTTGGAAAGACAACGACGATGGCAAAGCTGGCGTCGCTCTGTACGCTGGACATGAAACTAAAATGTGCGATGTTTTCTATCGATACATACCGTATCGCAGCAATCGAGCAGTTAAAGACGTATGCGAATATTTTGTCTGCACCGATGGAGGTTGTGTATACCCCGGAGGAGATGGCGCAGAGTGTGGAGAAGTTTAAAAATTATGATCTGATCTTAGTTGATACAGCCGGACGCTCCCATAAGAGCGAAGAGCAGAAGGAAGACTTAAAACAGATCATTGATTCCGTGAAGGAGTATGAGACAGAGGTGTTCCTCGTCGTATCTGCCACGGTAAAATATGCCGATCTGCTTTCTATCGCCAATACTTATGGCGAACTGTTTGATTACAACCTCATCTTCACAAAGCTGGATGAGACAAACGGTCTGGGAAGCATATTGAATCTGAAACTGGATACAGGAAAGCCACTTTCTTATGTGACATGGGGACAGAATGTGCCGGATGATATCGGCGTTTTGGACCCGCAGATTATTGCTAAGAAATTGTTAGGAGGTGGAAAGTGATGGATCAGGCAACGAAATTACGGGAGCGCGTGCAGACCAATCAGGAAATCTCCA
>CAVKUW010000111.1:0-42904 GCA_963659815.1 Butyricicoccaceae bacterium | reverse complement strand
CAATTACAAGTGGAAAAGGCGGTGTCGGTAAGACGACATTGTCAGTGAATATTGCGCTGGAGCTCGCAAGGCGCGGCAAAAAAGTGGTCGTATTTGATGCGGACTTCGGACTGGCGAATGTCGAGGTCATGCTTGGAATCCGCCCACAATATAACTTATTGGATCTGATACATAATAATAAATCCATGATGGAGATCATTACACAGGGGCCGGAGGGAATCGGATTTATCTCTGGTGGTTCGGGTGTGTCCGAGCTTGCAACACTTGACAATGCGAGCATCAAGCTTTTGATCTCTGAGTTAGTGAAGCTTGACCAGATGTATGATGTAGTGATCATTGATACGGGGGCTGGTATTACGGATTCCGTTATGGAGTTTGTCATGATGAGTCCGGAGGTCGTTCTGGTCGTGACACCGGAGCCAACATCGATTACAGATTCTTACTCCCTGCTTAAGGTGTTGCGCAGAAAAAACAGCTTTAATCCGATCTATAAGACGATCCATGTAGTAGCCAACCGTGTGGAAAATGAAGCGGAGGGCGCAGAAATCTTCCACAAGATCGATACGGTGTCTTCCAAGTTTTTAAATACAAAGCTTTCATTTCTGGGCGCTGTGCTGCAGGATAAGAACGCGTCGATGGCAGTCATCGAACAGAAACCGCTTGTACAGGCATATCCGGGCACGACGGCGACAAAGGGAATCTGCCAGCTTGTCAATCGTCTGAGTGACGATACGGTTGAGGAGAGTAAGAAGAAAGAAGGAATCGCACGGGTATTTATAGATTTCTTCCGCTCGAAGAAGAGAATCCGTTAATTTGTTATGATATAGACAGCAGAAAAAAGGAAAGATGGTACGTATGAATGAGAATAGCGATAGGTAATAAAATTGAATTGGTGCGACTCGAACAGGTGATTCGCAATGAGCAGAATAAAAAGGTTTATGTGAGCAAAATCTATGATATTCTGGATCAGGATAAATTACAGATTGCGATGCCAATCTTTGAAGGACGGATTGTGCCTTTGGATCTGGACGAGCGTTATACGGCTTGCTTTTACACGGAGCGGGGACTGTTGCAATGTAATGTGCAGGTAACATCGCGTTATAAGAGTGGAAATCTGTTTTTTCTTGATGTCAAGCTGCTTGGTGCATTGGAGAAAGTGCAGCGTCGGCAGTTTTATCGATATGACTGTCTGATCGATGCACAGATTCGTGTGGTATCGGATGAAGAATATGATACGGGGATTCCGGATGATATCTCTGTTCCAGAGGATGCCCTTCCGTGGCAGCCAGCGCGAATTGTAGATATCAGTGGTGGTGGTCTCAGACTGAACCAGAGAATCGATATTGAACGTAATGAAGTGGTAAAAGTAAAATTCCTTGTCTCGATTGTTGGAGAGATTCTTCATTTCAATTTATTTGCACGTATATTATCAAGTACACCTGTGCAAGGACGTTCGGATATGTATGAACAGCGCATGGAATTTTTAAAAATAACACAGGACGAGCGTGATAAGATTGTTCGTTTTATTTTTGAAAGTGAAAGAATGGAAATAGCGAATGGTAAACGATCCTAAAAAAATATTACTAATAGATGACTCTGCACTCACGAGAAGAGTCATGTCTGATATAATAAACCATATTGATGGATTTACAGTCGCATATCTGGCTGCAGATGGAGAGGAAGGTTATACACATCTGTCGAAGCAGAATGACATTGACGTTGTTATGACAGATATTGATATGCCGAAGATGGACGGTCTGACCCTGATTAAAAAGGCAAAGGAAACAGGGGTTGTCGCTCCATTTATCGTGTTCAGTGCAAGAGAAGATTCGTATGCTGTATTTACAGCACTGGATTTGGGCGCAATCGAGTTTATCCGGAAGCCGGAACACATCTTCCGAAAGGATGTGTTCCGGTATGCAGAGAAAATCAAAAAAGCGCTCTGCATGGCGGTGGAGGTAAAGGAACGCGCTCTGCATAAGGCGGAGGCTGCATGTACCACAGAGCCGGAAAAGCCTGTAATCATCAAAAAAAAGCATAGACAAAAAAACGGAAAAAAACTGGTGGCACTTGTGTGTTCGACCGGTGGACCGCGTGCGTTACAGTCCGTGATACCGAAGCTTCCGAAAAATCTTGCCGCACCGGTTGTCTTAGTACAGCATATGCCGGAGGGATTTACGAAGACGCTTGCGATGCGCTTAAATGAGCAGAGTGCGGTATCTGTGAAGGAAGCTGCAGAGGGCGATGTATTAAAGAACGGCCATGTCTATATTGCCAGGGGCGGAACCCATCTGGCATTGCATGAGACAGCGAAGGGCTGTGAAGTGTATTTCGATGAGACACCGCCGATTGGAGGTCTGAAACCGTGTGGAAATGTCATGCTCTCAAGTTTGAGTCATGTATCATATGACGAGATCATATGTGTCATTTTAACCGGAATGGGTGCAGATGGAACGAAAGGCACGCAGGAGCTTGCAAAACATAAGCAGGTGTATGTGATTGCGCAGGATGAGGCAAGCAGTACTGTATACGGGATGCCAAAGGCAATCCGAGATGCCGGACTTTGTGACTGTGTGTGTGATCTGCAGCAGATTGCGGAAGAGATAACAAAGAAAGTAGGGGTGCAAGAATGGATTTAAGTCAATATCTGGAGATTTTTATTGATGAATCAAAAGAACATTTACAGACACTCAACGATCAGGTTCTGATATTGGAGTCAGAGCCGGAAAATGTTGACACGGTAAATGAGATTTTCAGAGCTGCCCATTCATTAAAGGGAATGGCAGGAACGATGGGATATAAGCGTATGCAGCGCTTGACACATGATATGGAGAATGTCTTCTCTGAGATTCGGAATGGAAAGATGAATGTCAATGCGGATCTGGTTGATATCGTGTTCAAGTGTCTGGACGCATTAGAGGGATACCTGACCAACATCATTGAGACTTCGGATGAAGGTACAGAGGATAATGATGAGCTGATCGCACAGTTAAATGCAGTTTTGCAGAACGGTCTGGCAGGAACTGGCGAAGCACAGGCGGCAGCGACAAAGGAAGAAGTCAAAGAGGAGAAGAAGCCGGAGGGTGGCGATCGTAGGAAATATCTGTCTATCCCATTGGCTGATTTCGAGAAGAATGCAATCAGTGAGGCAAAGGCACAGGGTATGCATGTCTATGCCACAACGGTATATATTCAGGAGACCTGTCTGCTGAAGGCAGCACGTGCATTCCTTGTATTTAAGGGATTGGAAAATAAGGGTGAGATCATCAAGTCTGTGCCGAGTGTACAGGATATCGAGGATGAAAAGTTTGACCTTGATTTTTCCATGTTTATTATCTCTGACAAGTCGTTGGAGGAAGTAAAGAAAGCAATCGAGAATGTCTCTGAGATCGAGGAGGCAGTGATCGAAGAATATGAACTGAAGGAAGAAGAACCAGCGCAGGCAGAGACAAAGGAAGAAGAGAAGAAGCCGGAAGAAGCGGCTGCCAAGGCGGCTGCACCTGCAAAGAAGGAAGAGAAGAAGACGACAGGCAAATCCGGGAAGCCGGTTGTCAACCGTTCGGTGCGTGTCGATATCGAGAAGCTGGATGATCTGATGAATCAGGTGTCTGAGCTTATCATTGCGAAGAACGGACTTGTCTCTGTGACAGGAACACTTTCTTCCCAGGATCAGTCCTTCAACGAACAGATTGAATACTTAGAGCGTATCACAACGAACCTGCATGAATCGGTTATGAAAGTTCGAATGGTTCCAATCGAGAGCGTAGTGAATCGGTTCCCACGTATGATCCGTGATCTTTCCAAGAAGCTCAACAAGGAGATGGAACTGATCATGACTGGTGAGGATACCGAGCTTGACCGTACCGTTATCGACGAGATCGGTGATCCATTGATGCATATGCTTCGAAATGCAGCCGATCATGGACTGGAGTCTACGATCGACCGTCTGAAATTAGGAAAGCCACAGGTTGGTACGATCCGGCTGGATGCGTATCAGGATGGAAATAATGTTACAATCGAGGTCAGCGATGATGGTGCTGGTGTAGACGTAGAAAAAATCAAACGCAAGGCGCTGGAGAAGGGACAGATTACAGAGGAGCAGGCAGAATATATGACAGAAAAAGAAGCAATCGATCTGTTGTTTATGCCAGCATTCTCAACCGCAGAGAAGATCTCTGATGTATCCGGCCGAGGGGTTGGTCTGGACGTTGTAAAGAACAAGATCGAGGGACTTGGCGGTGATGTCGAGGTTGTAACAAAGCTTGGCGAAGGAACAACCTTTATTGTAAGACTGCCTCTGACACTTGCAATCATTCAGGCATTGATGGTTGAGGTATCTGGCGAGAAATATGCACTTCCGCTCAATTCGATTGTGACAGTGGAAGAGATTTTACCGGAGGATATCCGTTATGTACATACAAAAGAGGTTATCAATCTGCGAGGTTCCGTAATCCCACTTGTACGCCTGAACGAGGTTATGGATATTGATCCGATTGAGAAGGACGAGGATGCCATCGAGGATGAAGGTGAGATCGTCGTAATCGTAAAGAAGGGTGACAAACAGGCGGGGCTTGTGATCGACAAACTGCTCGGTCAGCAGGAGATCGTTATCAAGTCACTTGGAAAATACATTCATGTGCCAAAGATGATCAGTGGTGCAACGATTCTTGGAAATGGTGAAGTTGCTTTGATTATTGATTCAAACACATTGGTGTAAGGGAGGTGCACATACATGGATGGAAATGCAGTAGCGAATAGCGCAAAGCAGTATATTATTTTAAAATTTGACAATGAACAGTACGGAATTGATATCACCTATATTGATAATATTGTCCGTCTGCAGAAGATTACAAGAGTTCCGCATGCACAGCCGTACTTCCTTGGCATCATCAATCTGCGTGGTGAGGTTGTTCCGGTTATGAGTCTCAGACGGAAATTTGAACTGCCGGATAAGGAGAACACGAATGCATCCCGTATTCTGATCCTCAAAGTAGAAGGAAATGCGAAGATTGGTATCTTAGTGGATGAGGTGCGTGAGGTAGTTACCTTGACGGATGATAACATTGAGCAGATCACAACAGAGAGTGGAGATACACGTACCTATCTGACTGGTGTTGGAAAGTATAACGAATCTCTGATCTCACTCTTAAATATTGGTGCGTTGATTGCGGATATTGATAACGAATAAGAAAAGGTGTATGCCATGGAAAAACATACCGAACAGTTATCGGAGCAGGTAAAAGATGCTTTGACTGAGCTTGGGAATATCGGAGCGGGGAATGCGACGACGTCCCTTTCTGTGTTGCTGTCATCCAAGCTCAGCATGAGTGCTCCAACGGTAAAATTATATGATTTTAACGAACTTGAAAATGCACTTGGTGGGCCAGGGACTTCCGTCGTCGGTGTATTAAGCCGGCTACATGGTTCGCTCAATGCGATGATCCTGTTTGTGCTTGGATTAGACGATGCCAGACATCTGTCTGAGGTGCTGCTTGGACAAACGCAGGATTGGCACAGTGAGATGGGAATGTCTGCAATTGGTGAGATCGCGAACATTCTGATTGGTTCATATGTTGCGTCGTTGGAGAACCTGTCCGGGATGGAGCTTCGGTACTCCCAGCCACAGATTTGTATTGATATGGCTGGAGCGATCCTGAGTGTGCCGTGTATCGAATATGGCATGGTAAGCGACAAGGCACTGCTTATCAACTCTGGATTTAAAGCAGGCAATCAGGAGATTGACGGTTATATCATGTTGATCTCAGAGATGCATTCCTTCGATCAACTGCTGCAAAAGCTGGGAATTGGAGGTGCAGGCGTTGAATGATGTTATCCGGGTTGGGATAGCAGATATGAACACTTGCATGGAGGGGGATACGATCACAACCATTGGGCTTGGATCCTGTGTGGGGATTGTATTATATGAGCGTACAAAAAATATTGCAGGATTGGTTCACATTATGCTTCCTGACAGTACAAAGATCAGACAGAATCAGAATAAATTAAAATTCGCAGATACCGGAATACAGGCGTTGGTGGAGGAGTTGGAAAAACAGGGACTCAGCCGGAAGAATATGATTGCCAAGATCGCCGGTGGCGCGAAGATGTTCCAGTTTTCTTCTGATACTGCAATGGGGAATATCGGAGAGAAAAACGTGGAAGCCGTGCGGGAAGTCCTGAAGCAGTATGGAATCAAAATCGTGTCGGAGGATGTCGGATTGAATTATGGACGCACCATTATATTTGACCCGGTAACCAAAGATTTGACTGTGGTGACTGCTGGAAAGCAGACACACATTATATAGGTTGGAGACGATATAGGTTGGAGACGAAAGACAAATATAAAAATGCAAGAGCGTTTATCGTGTTGCTGGCAGCGCTTATCACATGGCTGTTCAACATGAAATATGAACGGAGTCTTGTACGCTCTCTGATCATATTGCTGATCGTGATCATCGTATTTTATGTGATCGCGACGATGGCACTGAAGCTGATCGATAAGATCCGCAATATGGAAGAGGTAAAAGAAGTGGATATGGAGGAGGCGCCGCCGGAGGAAGAAGGTACGGATGCGCAAAACCACGTATAACGGAAAATAAGGGGTGTTGCTGTACATGGCAATCTTGGATAAAAAAGAACGATTATGGATCGAATACAGTCATTCCAAATCCACAGCCGTTCGGGAAGAACTGATAATGGAATATGTTTCATTGGTGAAGCTGGTTGCAGGAAGACTTGCCATCTACCTTGGAGCAAATGTGGAATACGATGATCTGGTTAGTTACGGGATATTTGGATTGATTGATGCTATTGACAAATTCGATTATGGAAAAGGCATCAAGTTCGAGACATATGCAAGCCTTCGTATCCGTGGTTCGATTCTTGACCAGATCCGGAAGATGGACTGGATTCCACGTTCGGTTCGCCAGAAACAAAAATCAATCACAGAAGCTTCCAAGAAGCTTGAAGCATTGAAGGGACCGAATTATTCCGACGCAGATATGGCGAAAGAGCTTGGAATCTCGGAGGAAGAATATGATACATGGATGCAGCAGACGAATGTGACGAATATTTCGTCGCTGGATGATTTTATGGAGCAGGGCAATGATGTGAAGGCGCCTGCTTATCACGGTACGGGTGTAAACCCGGAAAATCGGATTCTGAAAGAGGAATTGAAAACACAGTTAACCGAAGCACTTTCGATACTGACGGAGAAAGAAAAAACGGTAGTGCTTCTATATTATTATGAAGATCTCACATTGAAAGAGATCAGCCGGGTGATGGAAGTGTCTGAATCCCGCATTTCACAGTTACATTCCAAAGCATTGACGAAGATGCGCCGGTGCATGAACGATAATTTTGCGCTGATGATGGGGTGAGGGAATGCCTATGAAATATAAAAACTCTTTTTTTAAAATCCGCATCAAAGAGGACGGAACTTATCTCGATGTATTTCCACCGAAGGAAGATGGAAAACGGCTGGATATCCGTGAGGTCGTTTCTTTTTTAGAACAGAAAGGATTTACCGGATTTTCGATTGATGCACTGCGTAAGACACTGGATCTGCTACAGGAGAAACCTCTGCAGATCAAGATCAGTGATACGTGTGTAAAGGCGTTTGATGAGAGTGCGACGGTTATCACCGGAAAAGATAATATGATTGCATATATCCGGTTTTATCCGCCGTCAACAGGGGGAAAACTGATGACAGAGCGGGAGATCCGCGCGGAATTAGAACGGGAGAAAATCCTGTATGGGATATTGGAACCGGTCATGGAGAAGCTGAAGACAACGCGGACGTACTGTACAAATATTCCGATTGCAAAGGGCGTGGCGCCGACACCGGCAAGAGATACGGTGATTGAATATTTTTTCAATACAAAACCGCTTGCAAAACCGAAGGTGCTAGAAGATGGAAGTGTGGATTTCCATGCGCTCAATCTTTTTTCGGCGGTGAATGAGGGTGATAAGCTTGCAAAGCTGACACCACATGATCCGGGCAAACCAGGTATGAATATTTATGGAAAAACAATTCCGCAGAACCGCCCAAAGATACGGAAATTAAAATATGGACGAAATATCACATTATCCGAGGATGGTACCTTGCTTACAAGTAATGTAAACGGAAATGTCACGTTGGCAGAGGGCACGGTGTTTGTGTCAGATACGTATAAGGTCGCTGCTGATGTCGATGCATCGACCGGAGATATTGAATACGAAGGAAATGTGATGGTGCCTGGCACGGTACGGACAGGCTTTACGATCCGTGCGAAGGGCGATATCGAGATCAATGGTGTTGTGGAGGGCGCAACCCTGATCGCTGGAGGCAACATCGTAATCAAACGAGGCGTGCAGGGAATGGGAAAAGGCAAGCTTTGTGCCAGCGGCGATATCTGTGCACAGTTCTTTGAAAGTGCGAATGTATTTGCGGATGGTGATGTCCTTGCCGGTTCTATCCTACACAGTCACGTCCAGTCAGGCGGAAAGGTTGTTATTCATGGCAGAAAAGGCTTTATTGTGGGCGGTGAGCTGATTTGCGAGACGTATGTGGAGGCAAACAGCATCGGCAACCGTATGGAGACACAGACAATATTGAAAGTTGGAGTGAAGCCGGAGTTGTACGAACAGACAAAAGCACTGGTTCCACAGGTCATGGAGCTGAAAACAGCCATCGAAGAGACAACTTCGTATCTGAATGTCTACAAAGAAAAGTTAAAACGTGGAATCAAGCTGACCCCGGAGAACGTAAAGCAGATTAAAACGTATACAGAGCGTGCCGAGGAAATGAAAGCAGAATATCAGCAGAAAAATGATACCCTGCAGGAGCTGCGTATTCAGTTGACAATGGGAAAAAAAGGCAGCGTCAAGGTGCTTGGAAATGCGTACTGTGGCGTTATGATCTATATATCCAACCAATCCTATGCTGTGAAGGATGTGGATAAACATAGTTTGTATAAAATTGCAGATGGCGTTGTAAAACCGACACCGTTTTAAAGAACGGTTGGAAAAGGAGGAATGGCAATGATTTCACCATTAGTTGCAACACAGGCATCGACACCGATTGCTTCTATTCAGCAGAATGCGGATGCACAGAGTATCCTACACAGTCAGAATGCATTGCATGAGACAAAGGAGCAGGAACGGGAAGTGCGGGAAACGGTTGTGCAGAAAGAAGAAGCGGCATATTACGAGCAAAGCCCAGATGCAAAGGAAGAGGGAAGAAACAAATATCAGAATCTCTATTCCGGCAAAAAGAAGAAAACAAAAACGGAGGATACGGAGACACATGCCAGTATCAATCGTGTAAATATTGATCTAAAAATATGAGATGAGGTAGGAAAAAATGTCAACAACAGTCATTGTTTTAATTGTAATTGGTTTAATCTTTATTTTTGTCAGTTTTGCTCTTTCAGAGAAGCTCTCTGAGGAAAAAGAGGAAAGCACAGGCGTGGTGAAGATTCCGAAGGAACTGACACAGGAGCAGAAAGAGAAGATCGATACCATGATCCGCGATTATATGGATCAGCAGGTGGACGGTAAGCTTTCAGATATTGAGACACGTCTGGCAGAGATTGTAAACCAGAAGACATTGGCACTTGGCGATTATGCAGTGTCCGTCAATGAGGAAATCGACCGCAACCATAAGGAGGTTGTTTTCCTGTATGATATGCTTTCTGATAAGCAGAAGGAGATCATGATTACGGTCAATATGATCGACGAGTATAAGAAGGAAATCGCAGCGATGGTGCAGGAGCAGGTGGCGCAGAATATTGTCAGGGACAGCCAGAGTACACAGACGCCGGTTGTGGAACCGGAAACGCAGGAAACAGTACAGCCAGAGGAACAGCCGGAGACAGAACCAGATCTGGACGATGCCATCCGGGATCTGGAGGAGACACCGCTTCCAGAGGAGGCAAGAGAAGAACTGGAGAATGTTGATAACAAAGATATGATCTTAGAGATGCATAAGGCAGGACTCAGTATTTTGGAGATTGCAAAGCATCTGGGACTTGGTGTTGGTGAAGTAAAACTGGTAGTAGACTTATATCAAGGAGAGGCAAAGTAATGAAGAGAAAATATTTTGTACGCGGACTTGGTGTTGGTATCGTATTTGGAGCGCTGATCATGTTTGCTGCATATATGACTTCGGGTAAGAACCGCATGAGTGATGAAGATATAATTAAACGGGCGCAGGAGCTTGGCATGGTGAAACAATCGGAGTATGTGTTAGAGTCGGATGTTACATCGGAGGAGACAACGACAGAGACACCAACAACGGAGAAGGCAACCGGGGAAGTGACCACAGAAGCGCCAACAATCACAGAGAAGGCAACCACAGAGGCCCCAACAACGACAGAAAAAGCAACAACAGAAGCTTCGACCACAGAGAAGGCAGATACGTCAACGCAGACAACGATCACGATCTCCAGCGGTATGAGTTCTGAGGCGATTGCTTCGGCACTTGCAAATGCAGGTCTGGTCGATGATGCATCCAAATTCAACAGCTTCCTTGTCGCAAATGGATACGATATGAAGCTCGAAACTGGCAGCTTTTCTCTTGCATCTGGTATGTCTTATGAGGAAATTGCCAAGATATTGACAACAAAACAGTAAAATCATGGAAATTACCATAGAAAATTACCATAGAAAATAAAAAAGTGCTTGTATGCACTTTTTTTTTATGTTATAATCAACTTTGTGTGAAAAAACATGTGAGTGAATCGGCGGAAAGGGTGCCATATAACGCGATGGTTTTCCGCTAGACAGCTTGACACACGGCTGTAAGAAGCTCACAGAAGAAAATATTTTATAACCCAGGAGGTAAGTTATGAGCGTTATTTCTATGAAACAGTTACTCGAGGCAGGTGTTCACTTTGGACATCAGACAAGAAGATGGAACCCTAAGATGGCTGAGTATATCTATACTGAGCGTAACGGTATCTACATTATCGATCTTCAGAAGTCTGTTGGCAAGGTAGACGAGGCTTACAAGGCAGTTCTTGACTGTGCAGCAAACGGTGGAAAAATTCTTTTCGTTGGTACAAAGAAGCAGGCACAGGATTCTATCAAGGCTGAGGCTGAGAGATGTGGTATGTACTATGTTAACCAGAGATGGTTAGGTGGTATGCTTACAAACTTCGAGACAATCAAGACAAGAATCGCAAAGCTTGAGAAGTACGAAGCAATGGAGCAGGATGGTACATTTGATGTATTACCTAAGAAGGAAGTTATCGAGATCAAGAAGGAGATGGAGAAGCTTCAGAAGAACCTTGGCGGTATCAAGGATATGAAGGATATTCCTGACATGATTTTTATCGTAGATCCTCGCAAGGAGAGAAACTGCGTACATGAGGCACACACACTTGGTATTCCACTTGTTGGTATTGCAGATACAAACTGTGATCCGGAAGAGTTGGATTATGTAATCCCAGGTAACGATGATGCTATCAGAGCTGTAAAGCTGATCGTTTCTAAGATGGCAGATGCTGTTATCGAGGCAAACCAGGGTGCAGATGTAGAGACAGCAGAGGAAGCTGAATCTGCAGAGGCTGACGCAGCAGAAGAGTAAGAAGTATCGGTTTAGGAGGACAAAAAATGGCAGCTATTACAGCTAGTATGGTAAAAGAGTTAAGAGAGATGTCTGGCGCTGGTATGATGGACTGTAAGAAGGCTCTTACAGAGACAGACGGTGATTTTGACAAGGCAATGGAGTTCCTTCGTGAGAAAGGACTTGCAACTGCTGTAAAGAAGGCAGGAAGAATTGCTGCAGAAGGTATCGTTATGACAACTGTTGTTGATGGCGGTAAGAAGGCAGCTATGGTTGAAGTAAATGCTGAGACAGATTTCGTTGCTAAGAACGAAGTATTCCAGACATATGTTAAGGAAGTTGTTGATCAGATCGTTTCTACAGACGTTCAGGATGTAGAGGCATTGAAGAATGAGAAGTGGGCACTGGATCCTTCTATGACAGTAGCTGAGAAGCATGCTGCTATGGTTGCTAAGATCGGTGAGAACATGAATATTCGTCGTTTTGCTAAGATCGAGACAGAGGGACATATCGTTTCTTATATCCATGCAGGCGGAAAGATCGGTGTATTGGTTGAGGCTGATACAGATGCGTCTGGTGAGGCAATTGATGAGTGCCTGAAGAACATCGCTATGCAGGTTGCAGCTATGAATCCAAAGTATGTTTCTACAGATGAAGTATCTGAGGAGTACAAGGCTCACGAGCTTGAGATTCTTGTTGCACAGGCTAAGAACGATCCTAAGAACGCAAGCAAGCCTGACAATATCATCGAGAAGATGGTTCAGGGACGTTTGAACAAGGAGCTTAAGGAAGTATGTCTGCTTGAGCAGGAGTATGTAAAGGCTGAGAACAAGGAGAACGTTGCTCAGTACGTTGCAAACGTAGCAAAGGCAAACGGATGCAAGCTTGCAATCAAGAAGTTCGTTCGTTTCGAGACAGGTGAAGGTCTTGAGAAGAAGAACGAGGATTTTGCAGCAGAAGTTGCAGCCCAGATGTCTGGCAACTAATTAATTTAAAGTATGCTAAGTATCCCTTGAAAATGCTAAGAAAATGGCATTTTCAAGGGATTTTTTTGTGGCTGTAAAGGCTGTAAAATATAGTCTAAATCTTGCATAATGTAGTAACTGAAGCCACCTGTAAATATTTCTTATGTGTTTTCCCGGTCGTTAATATATTAAGGAATTCAAGTTGTTTTTTCGCATGCAATTGTTAATTTATGGTTTTGGGATTCCACCATTATGCAGAATCATTATACAGAAGTCTTGAAAATATTGACATTATTCGTTAAAAAGCCTAAAATATAATATATAAGATACAATATTTCAATGAGAAAAAATATGACGATGCGATTATCAATGAGGTTAAAAGGAAATGAAGACAATCAATGATAAGCATTCTAAGGAGAAAGGAAAATAATTATGTATTCTCTTCCAATGGCAATTGTTGATTTTGTTCCGGTAATCTTTTTTGGAATGACAATCTTTTTGCTTCAAAAAGATCTTTACAACAAAATGTCAAAAGGTGCCTATGCTTTATTTTGCGCAGGTACTATTGATGTGTTTTTGGCTGGTGTTTTAAAAGCTTTATATAAAATTTTATATGCTGCGAATATTTGCGACTTTGAAAGGTTAAATGCAATATTTTTTCCTTTACAGGCAATTGGCTTTTTAATGGCTGGTGGCTCGATGTTATGCATGATGTTTCTGAATCAAATATCTAACAAGACATTAGCACTTGCACCCATTGCTTTTTCAGGGACGATGATTTTTGTAAGTCTTATAATATTAGGGTTGCTTGGAATGGATATTTCTTTAATTATTATTTCTAGAATGTTGAAAAAAAATAAAATAATTATTTTATTTGTGATTTCTTTTTTCTTCTCACTTGCGATGGGATATTTATCAAGTAAAGATTTTACTCGTTCTTATATAAATTGGATTGGGGAAATTGTTAATATAATTGCTCAGGCTTCATTGTATTTTGGTGTTAAATGTTTGGATATAAATGGTCTTATGGATCTAAAAATAAAGGAGAGTTAAGTTTGAAACAAATAAGTAGAAGACAGCCAAGAAATAAAGGACATCTACTTGGCATCTTTGCGATTGAGCTTGTTGTCTTTTTGAGGCTTGGTATATTGGGGATGGGAAAGAGCAACCCGGATGTTATTTTCTACAGAATATTATAAAACTGACATTGACTGATCATTCGGCAAAATCGAGACGACATTGGAAGATGTAGTGTGTCAGTCTTATAGATGAATAATATCAGAAGGAAGATAGATTAGAAAAGCGAAAGCTTGCCAGGACATTTCACGATGCGTTGGTGCCTTTCGCAGAAAGGCGGATTATAAAAATGAAAGTATTATTAGCTGGTGGATTTGGGCACTTAGGCAGTGATGCGCTTAAGTCTTTAGTTGATGCAGGGCATGATGTAGTTGCTGTGGATATGGTTGTTAAGGAACTTGATTTTAAGGGATTTAAATCTTTACAACTTGATATGACAAACAAGGATAAACTAAAGGGTATATGTGACGGAATGGACGTTGTTATCACAACTGTTGGCTTGACTAAGGCATCTGAAACAGTTACAGCATATGACATTGATTATGGCGCAAATAAGAACTTACTAGAAGAAGCCCAAAGAGCGGGCGTAAAGCATTTTGCCTATATTTCGGTATTAAAAGCAGATAAGGGTAGACATATCCCGATGTTAGATGCTAAGGCAAGGTTTGAAGAAGAATTAAGAAAGTCAGGATTAACTTATACAGTCTTTAGACCTACAGGCTATTTTTATGATACTGCGCATATTTTCCAACCTAAGGTCGAAAAAGGTAAAGTTACTTTATTAAAGACAAAAACGGAAATTAAATGTAATGTCATTGATACAAGAGACTTCGCTGATTATATTGTTGAACATATGTGTGATGACAACAAAGAATATGATGTTGGTGGCCATGAAATTTATACATATAAAGAAATTGCAGAAATGTTCTTTAAGGCCGCAGGTAAAGACCTGGATATCAAATATGCACCACCATTCTTGTTTGATATGATTATCTTATTTGCCCCTAAGTGGAAAAAAGGTGTCATCAAATTTGGTAAGTGGACTATGACTGAGGATATGGTTGCTTCTGTTAAAACCGGTAAGCGCAGTTTTAAAGAATATATTAATGAAATCTATGAAAAAGGAGTTAAGTTTTAATTATGGTTTTGCCTAAAATGATTTGGATATTCTTTGTGGTAGCCTTGGTATGTTGTTCAATTGGCTTTAAAAGATTTGTTTGGTTTATGTCAGTTGGCTATGGTTTAGCTAGTGCTGGTATGGGTTTGACCATGCTTATTGTTTCTTTGACGAAAGGTTTTAATTTTTTGTTTGTAATGCAATGTATCTTATTTATGGTCTATGGTATTAGGCTTGGTGGTTTCTTGCTTGTAAGAGAATTAAAAAATGAAAACTATCGTAAAAAGATGGTTGAAGCAGGTGGCGATATGAGTGTTCCGTTCTTTGTTTCAATTTTAATGTGGCTTATGATGGGGGCTATGTATACATGCCAATCAGCTGGTCCGATTTATCGTGTATTAAATGGAACAGAAAGCAATATCTTCCTTACAATCGGTATTATTATAAGCTTGATTGGCATCATCATTGAAAGCTTAGCTGATAAACAAAAAAGTGAGGCAAAAAAGAAAAATCCTAATATGCCAGCTATGGATGGATTATATAAGATGTGTAGATGTCCAAACTATTTTGGTGAAATATTATTTTGGACTGGTTCTATTATATCGGGTATTGGAGCTTTAGTCGGCAAACAATGGATACTTGCTATAGTTGGTTATATCCTGATTGTTGCGGTAATGGTAATAGGCGCAAAAAGAGTTGAAGCTAGACATATCAAACATTATGGTGATAAAAAAGAATATAACGATTACGCTGATTCAACGCCAATCTTATTGCCTCTTATTCCTGTTTATCATATGACTGGTAAAGAAAAGATTGAGAAAGAAGAAGCAAAAAAGAAAGGCAGGAAGAAATGATGGATAGATTATTAGAACTTATTAATACTTGACACACGCTTGGTAAAGCTCAGCACAGAAAAATCAAAAGTACATGGTATCTGAATTGTATTGATCCATGATATTAAGAGAAAGGAAATGTGTGATAATTAATTTCCCAATTATCATACAAGGATTATAAATGACTTTAACCAAAAAAGTTGTTACATTAGCGAATGAATACTTTGAATTAAAAGAAGATACACCTATTGAATATAGTCATATGCAATATCCAAAACTACTAGCACTGATGCACTTTGATATACATCGTTATAGTATAGATGATTTTGGAACAATTATGACCATGGACACAAATGCTATGTTTGGTATGATGAAGTTAAGTACATATGTATTTACACCATCTAGGGGAATTTCTGTACCATTTTTGTTGATTGATACGATGCTAATGAAAAAGAAAGCACTTGCCTATGTTGAATACTATGATTGTACCAAAGACGGTGCAATCATGGATTCCTCTTATGATCAACAAACAGAATTTAAAAACCTTCCTAATTATAATGAAAAACCGGCATGGTATATAGGCAGACGTACACCATATTCTTTAATTAAAGAAAAAGGTAATAATAGCCAAGAGCAATTAGACGATATGGTATTCACTTGTTTAAAAAGATATCTGGAAACTGCTAAAAAAGCACCTAAAAATTTAAATAATCTAATAGGCTTAAAAAACTTCCAACAAGAAATGCTAGACAAAGGTAATCCATCTAGTGACACATTAAACAAAGTACTAGGAAAAAAAGGTGCACGTACTTTCTTTGAAACGGTTATTATGCCTGTCGATAAGAATTAAAATAGGTCTAATATCTAAATTTGGGATTACAATGTACAATGTTATGCAGCTTTTATAATAAGCATCGGACATTCTGGCGATTGTGGTATATTGGACGTTGTTATGCCCAAAAACTTTTGGATAAGTACTGTTACAGATGGCTGATAACTAAGCAAATCAATTGATAAAAACAAGACGCCTGATATACCGTTTTGGTATATCAGACTTTTTTTGTGCGTTAAGGAGATGAAAATATGAGGAAATACAAAATGCTTATTTTTGATATGGATGGAACAATTTTATATACGTTGGAGGATCTGAAAAATACAACCAATTATGCGTTAACACAGCATGGATTTCCGGAACGGACGTTAGAAGAGGTGCGTCGGTTTGTCGGAAATGGAATTCATAAGCTGATCGAACGTGCAGTTCCGACCGGAACTTCGGATACAGATATCGAAGCCGTGTTTGCTACATTTGAGATTTATTACCAGGATCACTGCATGGATACAACAAGACCATACGATGGTATCAACGAGTTGCTTACAAAGCTGCGTGCACAGGGTTATATGACGGCAGTTGTATCAAATAAGGTGAATTTCGCTGTGCAGGATTTGGTGCAGGATTTCTTTGCTGGACAGTTCGATATTGCAATTGGTGAACGTGAGGGTGTGCGCAAGAAGCCGGCTCCGGATTCAGTATATGAGGTATTAAAGGAGTTTGATCTTTCCAAGGATGAGGTTATCTATATTGGAGATTCTGACGTAGATTATGCGACTGCGCAAAACGCGGGAGTGGATTGTATTCTTGTTGAGTGGGGCTTTCGTGACCGGGCATTTCTGGAGTCACTTGGTGCAACGGTCTTCGCAAAAAAACCGGAGGATATTCTGGATATCGTTGGATTAAATGTGAAAAGAATATGAATTGTCAGCACACGCACTTGTTGAGTGCTAGTTATAGTGATATAATGCTCATATTCATGAATGATTTTTTGAAAATGGAAGGGAGCATGGAATGTTACGTATTTTTAAAAATTTACGCAAAAAGGAAGTAGTATTGGCTCTTTTCAGTGTAGTATTTGTAGTAGCACAGGTCTGGCTCGAATTAAAGCTGCCGGATTATATGCGGAAAATTACATCACTGATTACGACACAGGATAGTGCAATGCACGACACCCTGATAGCAGGTGGGAAAATGTTACTCTGCGCCTTTGGCAGTTTATTGGTAACAATATTGGTAGCAGTCTGTGCAGCACGGATCGCTTCGAATTTCAGTGCGATCGTGCGTGGCAAATTGTTTGACAAGGTGCAGTCGTTTTCAATGGAGGAGATCGGACGGTTTTCAACCGCCAGTTTGATCACACGTTCCACAAACGATGTGACACAGGTACAGATGTTGATTGTTATGGGACTTTCGATTATGTTGCGTGCTCCAATCATGGCGGTGATGGCAATCTTGAAGATTGTTGATAAAAGCTGGCAGTGGACACTTTCCACAGGTGTAGCCGTTATTGTATTGCTGATAGTCGTTATTATCTGTGTCAGCTTATGTATGCCGAAGTTTAAGCGTCTGCAAAGTCTGACGGATGATATCAACCAGGTAACACGTGAGAACCTGACCGGTTTGAATGTCGTACGTGCTTATAATGCAGAAGGATATCAGGAAGAGAAGTTTGAAAAGGTCAACAAAGATCTGACGGATACCCATTGGTTTACATCAAAGACAATGGCGTTTATGATGCCGACGATCATGCTGATCATGAATGGACTTTCCCTTGCAATCTACTGGATTGGAGCAGTCCTGATCAACGATGCACAGGATCTGCAGGGAAAGTTCTCCCTGTTTTCCGATATGGTCGTATTTTCTTCCTATGCGATGCAGGTTGTCATGTCGTTCATGATGTTAGTTATGATCTTCATTATGTTGCCGCGTGCATCCGTTGCCGCAAAACGTATCTTAGAGGTATTGGATACAGAACCTTCCATTGAGGATGGAACGAGAGATACGTTTCCGGTTATGAAGGATGGCGAAGTGGAATTCAAGGATGTGAGCTTCAAATATCCGGATGCGGAGGAATATGTATTGGAGCATATTTCTTTCTCAGTGAAGAAGGGCGAGACAATCGCGTTTATCGGCGCAACCGGATGTGGTAAGAGTACGGCTATTAACCTGATTCCGCGGTTTTATGATGTGACAGATGGTGAAGTGTTAGTCGATGGCGTGAATGTTAAGGAATACACGCAGGAGGCACTGCATAATAAGATCGGATATGTCAGCCAGAAGGCAATTTTGTTTTCTGGAACAATCGCAGAAAATGTGGCATATGGTGAAAATGGAAAGGCCCCTGCCACACAGGATGATATTGCGATGGCAGTGAAGATTGCACAGGCAAATGAGTTTGTAGAGAAGAAGGATCAAGGTTACGCGGGTTATGTGGCTCAGGGCGGTTCAAACTTCTCTGGTGGTCAGAAACAACGTCTGGCAATTGCACGTGCGATTGCCAGACAGCCGGAGATTCTGATTTTTGATGATTCGTTCTCTGCACTGGACTATAAGACAGACCGTATTCTAAGAGAAGCGCTTCGCAAGGAGTGTAAGGATGCAACGAAGATTATCGTTGCACAGCGAATCGGAACAATTCGTGACGCAGATAAGATTATCGTGTTGGATGATGGACAGATTGCTGGTATGGGAACGCATGACGAACTTATGAAGAACTGCGAAGTATATCAGGAGATTGCATATTCTCAGTTATCAAAGGAGGAGCTTGCATAATGGAAAAAGATAATTATGAAATTGGTCAGAATAATCAGCAAGCGAGAGCTCCTCGTCGTGGACCGGGCAGAGGACAACGACCGGTGGAAAAAGCAAAGAATTTCAAAGGTACATGGGCAAAACTGCTTGTAAATTGTAAGAAATACTGGGGTGGCATGATCTTTGCAATCATCTGTGCAGGTGTCGGAACGGTATTAACCTTGCTTGGCCCGGATAAATTGTCTGAAATGACGGATCTTATCACCGAGGGTGTGATGACTGGAATCGATATGGACGGAATCAAACGGATTGGAATTACGCTGATTTGCTTCTATGGATGCAGTGCGTTGCTGTCGCTGATTCAGAACCTGATTATGGGATATGTGACACAGCAGGTATCAAGGGGACTTCGAAGTGGAATCTCTCAGAAGATCAACCGCCTGCCAATGTGGTTTTACAATCAGACGTCGACCGGTGATGTGTTATCCCGTGTGACGAATGATGTCGATACGATTGCACAGTCCTTCAACCAGAGTATGGGAAATTTGGTGACGGCAGTTACGCTTCTGGTCGGATCACTCATTATGATGATCAAGACAAATATTACAATGACAGTTGCGGCAATACTTTCTACACTGCTTGGGTTTGTGCTCATGACATTGATTATGAGTAAGTCGCAGAAATATTTCGCAAGACAGCAGATGCATCTGGGCGAGATCAACGGACATGTTGAGGAGATCTATGCCGGACATACAGTTGTCAAAGCGTATAACGGTGAAGCAAAATCAAAGGCGAAGTTCGATGAGATGAACGAGAACTTACGGGACAGTGCGTTTAAGGCACAGTGCCTCTCCGGACTTATGATGCCACTTATGACATTTATCGGAAACCTTGGCTATGTGGCAGTCTGTATCGTCGGCGCGCTGCTTGCGATGAACGACAAGATCTCATTCGGTGTCATCATTGCATTTATGATGTATGTGCGGTACTTCACACAGCCACTCAGCCAGATCGCACAGGCAATGCAGGCATTGCAGTCTGCGGCTGCTGCCGGTGAACGTGTATTTGAGTTTACCGATGCAGAGGAAATGGAAGACGAGAGTGATAAGACGAAGAAGCTTACCGATGTCAAGGGGGAAGTATCCTTTGAGCATGTCAAGTTTGGCTATAAGGACAGCGATAAGGTTGTTATCCATGACTTCTCTGCGGTTGCAAAACCGGGACAGAAGGTGGCGATTGTCGGACCGACGGGCGCTGGTAAGACAACAATGGTGAATCTTTTGATGCGGTTCCATGAGATCTTAGATGGCGATATCAAGATCGACGGTGTATCCATCAAGGATATGACGCGCGAGGAAGTACATGATCAGTTCTGTATGGTATTGCAGGACACGTGGCTTTTTGAAGGAACGGTACGCGAGAATCTCGTATACAGTCAGAAAAATGTACCGGAAGAAAAGATCGAACAGGCATGTAAGGCGGTTGGTCTGCACCGGTTTATCCGCAGTCTGCCGAAGGGCTATGACACGGTATTGAACGATCAGGTTAACCTGTCACAGGGACAGAAACAGCAGCTTACGATCGCGCGTGCAATGATCGCAGACCGACCAATGCTGATCTTAGATGAGGCGACAAGCTCTGTCGATACGAGAACCGAACTTATCATCCAGAGAGCGATGGACGCGCTGATGAAGGGAAGAACTTCATTTGTGATCGCACACCGGCTTTCTACGATTAAGAATGCCGATCTGATTCTTGTATTGAAGGATGGCGACATCATCGAGAGTGGTACGCATGAGGAGCTGCTTGCGAAGAAGGGCTTCTATGCCGATCTGTACAACAGCCAGTTCGAACAGGCATCTTAAAAAATATATTTGGAATTAGGACAAGTGCTTCCTGCATACATTTATGTGAATGTATGTAGGGAGCATTTTTTATGAGAAAGAAAACGACAAGGAGAATCCGACAGTCCATCGTAGCAGGTGTGGTCGGAGTGGCATGTATTTTCGGTTGTGGAAATCTGGAGGTCGCTTTTGCGGAGACAGCGACTGTGACAGATGCGACAGCGGGGGATGCAACGGCAGGAGAGAACGGTGGTGATACAGACATTGAGTCTGCGGAAACGATGTTTGTCGGAGATACCGGTGTACAGGCAGATGCGACGGGAACTGATGCAACGGAGATGGATGCGTATGATGAAATCAGTGGCGTGTCTGTCTTAAATGCGAACATGCAAAAAACACAGGTCAGCAATAAAAAATATGAGGGCGAATATCATATTGATTATATCCTGTCGCATTACAGCTATTTCGTACAAAATGATCTGGAGGGCGATTATGTAGCAGATACCGTCGGTGCGATCATAGTAGGAAATAAATTGAACCTGAAAAATACAGTGGGAAAGGTGAAAGCAGCGGCATCCTATGCACGATACCTGATCGATCTTGCCGATTATCATGCCGGTTCGTGGAATGATACAACGGGGATTGATACGAACTTTTACTATACAGAAAGCCATATGTCGTACAAAGACTGGCTGACAAACCATATGGTGAAAGTGGCAGATGATTATATCAATATGGACGAAGCGTTTGGTGTTATTAAACAGGAATCGCAGGCGTTGGAGAAGGCTGGGCAGGCAGGCTATATGGAACAGGGAGACCTGATCATTGACTTTGCAGATTCTAAGACAATCACCGTCAGCGGGGCAGACTTTACAAATGCAAAGCGTGTGATCCTGAAAAATGTAACTGCGGAAGATATTTTCTCGAACGCGTACACGATCTCTGTTTCCGGAGATGGGGATTATGCGTTGGATACTGCGAAAATCGAAATCGGCGGTACCCCGTTAAACAATAATTATTTCTTCAATCTGGCGAAGGACAGACCGGAAGGTGCGCAGGGCGGACAGTATTACAGTGGTGGCTTTGGACTCGTCTGGAACTTCCCGGATGCCAAGAATATTACAGCAAGCTTTCTGACGGGACATATCATTGCACCGTCTGGAAATGTATCACTGATCGGGGGCAATCATGAAGGGCAGGTAATCGTACAGAACGTAAATGCAAGCTCAGAATCGCATTTTTATCCATATAATGTGACGACGACCGAGCAGGCAACGACGGAAGCTACAACCACAGAAACCACGACGACCGAGAACACGACCACAGAAAGTACAACAACCGAAGCTACAACGACCGAAAGCACCACCACGGAAAATAGTACGACGACCGAGACAGCTACAACGACTGAAACAGCAACGACGAGAGCAACCTTAGTCGTGAATCCAAAGGCAAGCTCGACTTCCGCACAGGTACAGACACCGGTTGTAGCAAGCGACGATACGGTAAAAACTGGAGATTCTATGGCGCTTGGCATCGTGATTACCTTGCTGGTGGCATCTGGCGGAGGATTGCTGTTATTTACAGCACTTCATGAACATAAAAAGAAATAATCTGCATATAAGTAGTTATAAGAGATAACGGATGCGTAATATATGCGGATTATAAGACGATATCTGGCAGGAATCATAGTGGTAGTCTGTCTGCTTTCTTCTGTATTTCCGATGCAGAGCAGGCAGGCTGCCGTTTATCTGCCCATGCAGGCAAATACAGAGATGGAAAAGCGGGCGTGTTGGATTTCCTATATCGATATGGAATCGGAACTATCCGACAAAAGTGAGGCAGCTTTCCGGGCGAAGGTGCATGCCATGTATGATACCGTAAAAAAATACGGCTTAAATACGGTGATTGTACATGCGCGGGCGATGGGAGATGCTTTTTATCCATCCAAATATTTTCCGTATTCTGAATATATGTCCAAAACCAGGACTTATCCGGGCTATGACCCGTATGAGATCATGGTAACTGTGGCGCATGAGGAGGGTCTGCGCTTTGAGGCATGGATCAATCCGTACCGGCTGTCACTGGGGGAGGAAACAACGGCAAGCTTTGAACATACGCCTTTTTATGCGCAATACCAGTCTATGATACTTGAATATCAGGGGCAAAATGGTACATGTCTGGTGTTAGATCCGCAAAATGCAGAGGCACAGCAGTTAGTTGTAAATCAGGTGGGGGAGATTCTGGAGCGTTATCCGGTGGATGGCATTCATTTTGACGATTATTTCTTTGTCGACGGCATGCAGGATACGCTGTCGCAGGAGGATAAAATGCAGGCGGTAAATGCGCTTGTTCAGAAGGTATACCAGACGGTCAAACAGAAATGTCCAGACTGTGAGTTCGGAATCAGTCCAGCGGGAAATCCAGGCTATGCACGGAGCCAGGGCGCAGATATTGATACGTGGCTTTCGCAGGAAGGATATGTGGATTATGTCATGCCGCAGATCTATTGGACAGATCGTTACGTGACAGATGGAGAAGAAGTCTCAATGTTTTCCAATCGGTGTGAGGCATGGCAGACGCTGCATACAAACCCAAAGATTAAGTTATATGTCGGGCTCGCACTCTACCGGGTGGGAGAAGTCTCAGATACAGATCTGGACTGGTCGCTTCGCACAGATAATCTGGCGACGCAATGTGCACAGAGCTATGGCATGGGCTATGATGGATTCACATTGTTCCGGTATGCGTATCTGAAAGAAGCGGGAGCACAGACGGAGCTTGAAAATCTATATACGTATCTGAAAAAGCAGGCGGGTATTCTGACTTCCGAAGTGGATGCTGGTATTGTATATACGGTTCATATGCAGACCTTTGGCTGGCAGGAAGCAAAAATGGATGGCATTGTGGCAGGATATACAAAGCAGGAGAAATCCATTGAAGCGATGCGAATCCAGCTTGGCGCATACGCACCAAAGGGAAATGTCCGGTATGCGGTGGAGACAGCACAGGGACAGAGCGCATGGTGTAAGGACGGTGAACAGGCGGGCAGTGTCGGACAGAAAGAACCGTTGCTTGGAATCCGGATCAATCTCACAGGTGGAATCTCAGACTCTTATGATATTTTGTACCGCGTCTATGTGTCAGCACAGGGCTGGACGGACTGGGGGAGAAATGGCGCGTATACCGGAGGTGGTGTAATACAGGCATTGCAGGTAAAACTTGTAAAAAAGGCGCAATAGGTACTTGCAAAACAATAAAAACATGTTATAATATATAAGACTTGAATACAGATGACGCAGAGTGGGTTATAAAAACCCACTCTTTGTTTTTGAAAAGGCAAAAAAGTCAGAAAGGTGGCAGACGTGAAAAAACAGGAAATTGAACAGCACTGCACAGAACTTGTGACTCCGATCATTGAAGAGCATGGGTTTGAGTTAGTGGATGTAGAGTACGTAAAGGAAGGCTCTGATTATTATCTGCGTGTGTATGCGGACAAGGAAGGCGGCATCAACATTGATGACTGTGTTCTGATCAGCCGGAGCTTAGAGGAAAAACTGGATGCTGCGGACCGGATGACAGACCCGTATATTTTGGAAGTGAGCTCACCGGGACTAACAAGACCGCTCAAGAAGGACAAGGATTTCAAACGGAACCTTGGCAAGAAGGTAGAGGTTAAGCTTTACCGTGCGGTGGATGGCAGTAAGGAATTCGAGGCGGTTTTGACAGAATATACCGACTCGACGATTACATTGCAGCTTGATCCGGCGGGGGAACCAAAAGAATTTTCAAGAAACGATATTTCTATGATAAGATTGGCATTTGAGTAGGAGGTCGCATATGTGCAAAGCACATATTCAGGATGCGACTGACGAACTGCCGCCGAACGGATGTGAGGGGCGATACCATAAAAAAGGAGGATAAAAAAATGTCAGAAATTATTGATGCTTTAAATCAATTAGAGCGCGAAAAAAGTGTCAGCAAGGAACTTGTGATGGAGGCAATTGAGAAATCATTGGTTGCAGCATGCGAGAAAGATTATGGAAAGAATGTACTTGTGGAAGCACATATGGATCGTGAGACTGGTGCAATCACAGTTGTACGTAAGAAGGAAGTTGTTGAGGAAGTCGAGAATGATGAGAATCAGATTTCTCTGACCGAGGCAAAGGCAATGGATGACAAGTACGAGATCGGTGATTTCGTAGAGTATCCACTGGAGTCTATGGACTTTGGACGTATGGCAGCACAGAAAGCAAGAAGCATTATCATCCAGAACATCAAAGAGGGTGAGCGGGATGCAATCTACGAGCGTTTTGCATGCAAGGAGCATGATATAGTAAACGGTGTGGTACAGCGTTTCGTAGATAATACGATCTATATCAGCCTCGATGAGAAGACAGAGACCAGACTCAAGGAAAATGAACAGGTTAAATCAGAGCATTACAAGGTTGGCGACCATATCAAGCTGTATGTGGTTGAAGTTAAGAAGCCAGAGAAGAAAGAAAACAAGCGCAAGGACGGCAAGGATAAGAAGAACAATACAGGTATCAACATCCACGTATCCCGTACCCATCCAGAGCTTGTAAAGCGTTTGTTTGATAATGAGATCGAAGAGATCCAGAATGGTGTTGTAGAGATCATGGGTATCTCCAGAGATGCAGGTTCGCGTTCGAAACTTGCAGTTCGTTCGTTAGATCCAAACGTTGATCCGGTTGGTGCTTGTGTTGGTATGGCAGGTGCGAGAGTCAACACGATTGTCGATGATTTAAAGGGCGAGAAGATCGATGTTATCGCATGGGATGAAGATCCAGAGGTTTATATCAAGAATGCATTAAGCCCATCTGATGTAATCTGGGTACAGGCATACACAGAGGAGCAGGACGGAAAGCAGAAGAAGTGTGCAAGAGTTGTTGTACCAGACGATCAGCTTTCGCTTGCCATTGGTAAGGAAGGACAGAATGCAAGTCTGGCTGCAAAGCTGACAGGCTATAAGATTGATATCAAGAGTGAGTCACAGGCACGTGATCTGGGTATGATTATAGATGATTATGACGACGATTACGCCGATGACTATGAAGATGAGGAGTAGATAACTTGGCAAAGCAGATACCACTTCGACAGTGTGTAGGCTGTCGGGAGATGAAACCAAAGACAGAGCTTGTCAGAGTCATTAAGACGCCAGAAGATGAGATATGTCTGGACAAGACCGGAAGAAAAAATGGACGTGGTGCTTACATCTGTCTGAATCAGGCGTGCCTGGAGAAAGCAAAGAAAACAAAAGCACTGGAGCGTTCGTTGAAGACAGAAATTCCGGAAGAAATCTACCAGACCATCGCAGAGGAGATGATATAGTTGGCACAAAATCAGAATCGTGCATTGTCTATGCTTTCGATCGCTGCAAAGGCAGGAAAAGTACAGAGCGGCGGATTCCTGACCGAGAAAGCGATTCAGGAAGGTGTTGCATATTTCGTGATCATCGCGGAGGATGCATCGGGCAATACGCAGAAGAAATTCAAGGATAAATGTAAGTATTACGAGGTTCCTTATACGGTCGCGTTTGACAGCACGACGCTGGGCAGACAGATCGGAAAACAGGAGCGGACGGTACTTGCAGTGACAGATGCAGGTCTGGCAAAACAGATTTCTGACAAGTTGGATTAGTTTAAGATTGGAGGTGTAACCCATGAGAGTACACGAGTTTGCAAAACAGTTGACAGCAGAACTTGGAAAAGAAGTAAAAAGCAGTCATATTATTGATATATTGAGTGGCAAAAAAGAAGGGTTAAAAGCACAGAGCAGCATTGATGATGCAATGATGAAATTTGTGCGGGAGTCTTTGAGCGGAAATAAGCCGGCTGTGGCTAAGAAAGAGGAGCCGAAGAAGGCAGAGCCAAAGAAGGAAGAAGGAAAGAAGGAGGCACCGAAGAAGACAGAAGGTCCAAAGCAGGAGAACAAGAAGGTGCAGCCAAACAACAATTCTAATTCCGGCAATCAGAACAACCAGAATAAGAAGAACAATAACAATAATAACAACCAGAACCGCAACAACAATCAGGGTAAAAATAACAACAATAATAACGGAAACAATCAGGGCAGAAATAATAACAATAAGCAGAATAATAACCAGAACAAGAATAATAACCAGAACAAGAATAATAACAACAAGCCTGCAAACGGCAACAACCAGAATGGTGCCAAGCAGGAGAGCCGTGGTACAAATTTCCGTAATGCGGTAAGCAACAACCGAAACACAAGAAATAACAACAATAACAACCGGTTCAACAACAATAATAACCGGAACAATAATAACAATAACAACAAGAACCATCAGCCGGCACCAAAGAAGCAGGAGCCGGTAGAACCAGTGATCAAGACAATCAAGCTGCCAGAGGTACTGACTGTCGGCGAGCTTGCAAGCAAGATCAAGGTGCCAGTGGCACAGTTGATTAAGAAGATGTTCATGGCAGGTAAGATGTATAATGTAAACTCTGACCTTCCATTTGATGAGGCGGCCGACATTGCACTCGAATACAACTTTATTGCTGAGGAAGAGGAAAAGGTTGATGTGATCGAAGAACTTCTCCGTGAGGAGGAAGAGGACGAGGCAGATATGACTTCCAGACCACCGGTTGTCTGCGTTATGGGACATGTTGATCATGGTAAGACATCATTGCTCGATGCGATTCGTAATTCGGATGTAACGGCTGGCGAGGCTGGTGGTATCACACAGCATATCGGTGCATCCGTGGTCTCTATCAATGGTCAGAAGATTACATTCCTAGATACACCGGGACATGAGGCGTTTACAGCGATGCGTATGCGTGGTGCACAGTCTACAGATATTGCAATTCTTGTAGTTGCAGCCGATGATGGTGTTATGCCACAGACCGTAGAGGCTATCAACCATGCGAAGGCAGCCGGTATCGAGATCATCGTTGCAATCAATAAGATTGATAAGGAAAGTGCGAATATCGACCGTGTAAAGCAGGAGCTGATGGAGTACGAGCTTGTACCAGAAGACTGGGGTGGCTCGACAATCTTCTGTCCGGTATCTGCACACACAAAGGAAGGTATTGATAACCTTTTGGAGATGATTATTCTGACGGCAGAGATCCTGGAGTTTAAGGCAAACAAGAACCGGAAGGCACGTGGTATCGTAATTGAGGCACAGCTTGATAAGGGACGTGGCTCTGTTGCAACTATTCTGGTACAGAAGGGTACGTTACATGTGGGCGACTGTCTGGCAATCGGTGATGTGCATGGTAAGGTGCGTGCGATGTTTGACGATAAGGGACGCAAGGTGAAGGAGGCAACTCCATCTATGCCAGTCGAGGTACTTGGTTTAAATGGCGTTCCAAATTCTGGAGAGATTGTAATTGCCACAGAAAATGAGAAGGAAGCGCGTACGATTTCCGAGGCATTTATCAACCGCGGCAAGGAAAAACTGATTGCAGATACGAAGCAGCGTATGTCTCTTGATGACCTTTATAACCGGATTCAGGAAGGTAATGTAAAGGATCTGAACCTCATCATCAAGGCAGATGTACAGGGTTCCGTAGAGGCAGTGAAACAGAGCCTGCTCAAGCTTTCTAACGAGGAAGTGGCAGTTAAATGTATCCACTCCGGTGTTGGCGCAATCAATGAGAGTGATGTAATTCTTGCTTCTGCAAGTAATGCGATCATCATTGGATTTAATATTCGTCCGGACAATCAGGCGAAGGAAGTTGCAGAGCGTGAGAAGGTTGATATCCGTCTGTACCGTGTCATTTACAATGCAATCGAGGATATCGAGAGTGCGATGAAGGGTATGCTTGATCCAATCTTCGAGGAGAAGGTCATCGGTCATGCAGAGGTTCGTCAGACATACAAGGCTTCTGGTGTTGGTACAATCGCTGGTTCATATGTATTAGATGGTACGATCCAGAGAAACTGCAAGGTTCGTATCAGCCGGGAAGGTGAGCAGATCTTCGAGGGTGAGCTTGCATCTCTGAAGCGTTTCAAGGACGATGTAAAGGAAGTTAAGACAGGATTTGAATGTGGTCTTGTTATGGATGGATTTAATGATATCAAGGAAGGCGATATCATTGAGGCATATATTATGGTTGAGGTACCAAGATAGAAATGAGAAAGACAAGTCATAAATCACAGCGAATCAATGGGGAAGTCCAGAAGGAACTTTCCCGGATCATTCGGATGGAGTTAAAGGATCCACGTATCAATCCCATGACATCGGTAACGGATGTCATGGTGACACAGGATCTGAAATATTGTAAGGCATATATCAGTGTATTAGGCGATGCAGAATCTGGTGCAGAGACATTAAAGGGCTTAGAGCAGGCGAGTGGATTTATCCGCCGCGAGCTGGCGCGTACGATCAATCTCCGAAATACACCGGAGCTTACGTTTGTATTGGATACATCGATCGAGTACGGAAATTATATGTCCAAGCGTATCGATGAGGTAATCAAAGAGGATCAGAGTAAGCAGAATGAAGAAGAGTGAATTATTAAATCTAATTGAAGATGCTATGACAATCGGAATATTCGGGCATATCCGCCCGGATGGCGATTGTGTTGGTTCGTGCTTAGGACTGTACAATTATATTCAGGATAACTATGATGCAGAGGTGACCGTGTATCTGGAGAAGATTCCAGATAAGTTTTCGTTCTTAAAGGGCGCGGATGCCATCTGCCATGAGCCAGAGTCTCGTGTGCTGGATCTTGCAATCTCACTGGATTGTGGAGACCGCGACCGGCATGGAAGCTTCTATGAGCTTTTCGGTATGGCGAAGAAAAGTGCCTGCCTCGATCATCATAGAAGTAATCAGGGCTTTGGTGATTATTACTATTGTGATGCGGATGCATCTTCTGCAAGTGAAGTGTTGTTCCGGCATATTGAGCCGGATAAGATCTCGCTTGCCTGTGCAGAGTGTCTGTATCTCGGTATCGTACATGATACCGGCGTGTTCAAGTATTCGGCATGTACAAAGGATACGATGCAGGTAGCCGGTGAATTGCTCGCACATGGCGTGGATGCACAGAAGATTATCGACGATACCTTTTACAGAGTCAGCTACAAGCAGAATCTGCTTATGGGACAGGCAATGGTCAATGCAAAGCTGGCACTGTCCGGACAGGTTGTCTACACCTTTGTGACAAAGGAGATGTTCGATACCTTTGGCTGCGGAAAAGAAGAGACAGATGGCATTGTGGATCGTATCCGTGTGATTGACGGTGTGGAGGTCGCGATATTTGTATACCAGCTTGGCGATGCAATGAAGGTCAGCCTGCGTTCTATCCGCAAAGTCGATGTGAGCAAGATTGCAGTTGCCTATGGCGGTGGCGGACATATCCGTGCGGCTGGCTTTGAAGTGACCGGCGATTTTGATACAGTCGTTACAGATATTATAAAGATGATAGAGGAACAGCTTTGATAGACGGGATTTTAAATGTTTATAAAGAACAGGATTATACATCATTTGATGTCGTGGCAAAGCTTCGCGGCATCTTAAAACAGAAAAAGATCGGACATACCGGGACACTTGATCCAATGGCAGAAGGTGTCCTGTTGGTTTGTCTTGGTAAGGCGACAAAACTGGTAGATCTTCTGACCGAAGGAGATAAATGCTACCGTGCGACGATGAAGCTTGGCTATGAGACGGATACCGAGGATGTGACCGGTGAGACGACTGCGGAAGGTGATGCAGCAGTGCTCGCGCAGCTGACACAGGCAGACGTGGAACGTGCAATTTTGTCTTTCGTTGGCAAGTATGACCAGATACCACCGATGTATTCTGCCATCAAAAAGGATGGAAAAAAATTATACGAATATGCCAGAGCCGGAATTGAGATCAAACGAGAACCAAGACCGGTTGAGATTTATGCAATCCAGGACATCAAAAAGGAAGCAGATGATACTTACAGCTTTGATGTGTATTGTTCGAAAGGCACGTATATCCGGTCGTTGTGCCGGGATATCGGAAGAAAACTTTCCTGTCTGGCTGTGTTGTCCGGTTTACTCCGGAAAGAAGTGCATGGATTTTCTGTGACAGATGCATTGACGCTGCAGGAGATCGAGGTACGGCAGGCAGATGGAACTCTGCAGGACGCAATCCTGCCAGTGGATGCACTTTTGAAACAGTATCCGGCATATGAGATTACCGAACAGGCAGAGAATTATCTGAGAAATGGAAACAAGCTTTCTCCTCGGTTTTTCAAAGATATGGGAGAAAGACGGGATACGAGAATCCGGGTGTATCATGCAGGCAAGTTTGCAGCCTTGTATGATTACAAAGAGGAAGAACAGATATACAAACCATTTAAAATGTTTTTATGAGGAAACCGACGTGAAGAAACTAGCATACAATGACGTGAATATCACAGATACTGTTGTGGCACTTGGAAAATTTGAGGGCTTGCACAAGGGACATATGCTGCTTATCAACAAAGTATTGCAGTTGTCCCATGAGACAGGAAAACAATCGGTCGTATTTTCCATCGACATGCCGGGCACAAAGCGCATCTATACAATTCCAGAGCGGGATCGGCTGTTGGAGGAACTTGGTATAGACTGGAATGTTACTTGTGAATTTACGAAGAAGTTTGCGGCGATGAAGCCGGAGACGTTTATCAAAGATGTGTTAGTGGAGCGGCTGCACCCGGAATATGTGGTCGTCGGAAACGATTTCCGGTTTGGCAAAAACCGGCAGGGCGATGTGACGATGCTGCAGGAATATGGAACCCGGTATGGCTTTGAGGTGCTTGCGTTTGAGAAGCTGCGGGAGCAGGGGACAATTATCAGTTCCTCCTATATCCGGGAGCAGATTGAACAGGGGGCGGTGGATGTCGTCCGTGAATATATGGGACGCCCGTATAGTATTTCCGGGATTGTCCAGTATGGAAAACAGCTTGGAGCTACAATTGGATTTCCGACAGCCAACTTGATTCCAACGGAAGAAAAATTGTTAGTGCCAAATGGCGTATATGAGACGCGTGTCACAGTGAATAACCAGCATTATCGCGGTGTGACGAACGTGGGAGATAACCCGACCGTAGACGCAGATCATAAAATTAAGGTGGAGACAAATATTCTGGATTTCAATGAAAATCTATATGGAACCTGCCTGAAAATCGAATTTTTACGACAAATTCGAAAAGAAATAAAATTTGATAGCATAGAAGCCTTGAAAAATCAGATCAAATCGGATATACTAGAAGTCGCGCACCAGTAGCTCAGTGGATAGAGCAATGGCCTCCGGAGCCATGTGCGGAGGTTCGATTCCTCTCTGGTGCATTTTTGTATATTGTTGTTCGAAGGAGGACATATGAGTAAGAAGGGTAAAAAAGGAAAGAAAAAGATAGCAGGTCTGATGCTGTTCCTTGGCTGGATGATCTTTATTCTGCTTGCCGTTGTATTCTATTTCTATTTCTTCTCGGATCTGGATCTGAGAATGTTTAACAAAGACAAAGCGACGCAGACGGATGCACAGCAGACGAACCAGACCGGCTTTTCTTACGAGACAAATGCAAATCTGGATATCAATTCCCTGATTATAGAGTATTATGCAGCGTTGGCGGTTTGCGATCAGGACAAGCTGAAGACCTATGTTACAGATCCAAGCCAGTTCGATGATATGACCGTTTATCAGCAGCGTTCCGCTGTGATCAAGGCATATTCAAATGTGAATTGTTATACGATGCCGGGATACACGGAAGATGCGACACTTGTGTATGTAACAAGCAACCTGAGTATGGCGAACATTACAAGTGTTCCTCTGAATATCAATCAGTTCTATGTTGTGAAAACAGCAGATGGATATAAGATTGATAATTCAGCACATTCACAGGAAGTTACGAATTACATCGAGACACAGAGTCAGTCAACGGATATTCAGAATCTGTACAAAGCAGTACAGGATAACGTAAACAGTTGTATTGCAAATGATGCGGCATTCGCAGAGTTCTACAATACGATCAGTTCCGGACAATAATAAAAAATAAGGGCTGTTGTTCGTCAACAGCCCTATTATTATATCCATGTATTTTACAAGAAATCATCCGCACCATCTTCGTCTTCGTCCTCATCGGCTGCACGGACATCAATGCCACGTGGCGGAACCGGAGTGGAGAATACGATCTGTGTTTCTGTGTTTCCGTATTTCTGGAGCTGCCCGATGAAAGTATCAAGCTCCATTGTGCTAGGGAAGCATACTTTGATCAACATGGAGTATGCACCGGTAACGCAGTTACACTCCAAAACGTTCGGACATGCCTGGATAAACGGGTAGAATTCCGGTTTCCGTTTTGGATCGAGCGCCATGTTTATAAAGGCTGTAATGTGATACCCGAGAGACACTGGGGCAACACTTGCGTGATAGCCGGAGATGATTCCGCTTTTCTCTAAACGCTCAATACGGGCAGAGACCGCGGGGGAGGAAAGAAATACTTTGCTTGCCAGATGCTTCAGTGGATATCTGGCATTTTCCTGTAATAAGTGAAGAATTTTTTTATCAATATTATCCATAATATGCCTCCTTTACACTTTTTCTAAAATTTATAAAGCGATTATACAACTGTAAATATAAAAATGCAACTATAAAATTAACAAAATTAAGAGGAATACCATGTCTAACGAAATTCGATTAAATAAATACTTAAGTGAAGCAGGAATCTGTTCCCGCCGGGAAGCCGACAGGCTGATTGAAGCTGGAAAGGTAACGGTGGATGGAACAATCGCGGATCTTGGAACACGCGTCGGCGATTCTTCGGTTGTTACCTGCAATGGAAAGCCGGTACATCTACGTACGAAAAAGGTGATCTATGCGTACAATAAGCCGATCGGACAGGTCTGTACATCGAAGGATGCTGATCCGGACAGTATCTTCCGGTATGTAGAGTTCCCGGAGCGGGTAAACTATGTAGGACGTCTTGATAAGGATTCGACCGGACTTTTGCTTCTTACAAATGACGGAGATCTGGCAAATGAGATCCAGCGTTCGAGAAACAATCATGAAAAGGAATACCATGTGCGAGTCAACACAGATATCACAGAAGATTTTATTAAGAAGATATCGGAGGGCGTTGAGATTTTAGATACGGTAACGAAACCATGTAAAGTCAAAAAGACCGGAACGAGAAATTTCTCGATCATATTGACACAGGGCTTGAACCGGCAGATCCGGCGGATGTGCGATGCATTGCATGTACGGGTTGTGCACTTAAAGCGTGTCCGAATCATGAATATTCGCCTTGGAAACTTACGACCGGGCGAGTTCCGTACACTGACGCGGGACGAAGAACAGGAGTTGCGGAGACTGGTGCAGAAGAGATCGTGACAGGAGAAGGAGAAAACGATGGATGCAAAAACAGAGCGTATGAAAGAATTGGTGGAGTTGTTAAATCAGGCTTCCAAAGCATATTATCAGCAGGATACGGAGATCATGTCCAATCTGGAATATGATGCGTTGTATGATGAACTGGTGGCGTTAGAACAGGAGACCGGACTGATCCTATCAAAGAGTCCGACGCAACATGTCGGTTATGAGGTTATCAGTGAACTGCCGAAGGAACGGCATCCGGCACCGATGCTGTCACTCGATAAGACAAAGAGCGTTGAGGATCTGGCAGCATGGCTTGGTGATAAAACAGGAGTCATGTCGTGGAAGATGGATGGACTGACAGTCGTACTGACTTACGAGGATGGCGTGCTTGTGAAGGCAGTCACACGTGGAAACGGCGAGATCGGTGAGGTCATCACGAACAACGCGAAGGTATTTGCGAATCTGCCGAACCAAATTGCGTACAAAAGTCCGCTTACGATCCGTGGCGAGGCGGTCATTACCTATACAGATTTTGAACGCATCAATGCCACGATTCCGGACATTGACAGCAAATATAAAAACCCAAGAAATCTTTGTTCCGGCAGTGTGCGTCAGCTCAATAACCAGATTACAGCCGAGCGGAATGTGCATTTCTTTGCGTTTAATATGCTTGATACCGGAGATGCAGAAATCGATGCAACGATGAATTCGAAGCTTGATTTCCTGACTTCACTTGGTTTTGAGGTTGTGGAACACGTCGATGTCACAGCGGCAACGATGCAGGAGAAGGTCGCATATTTTGCAGAGAAAATCGAGACGAACGATTTCCCATCTGACGGACTTGTGCTTTCGTTTGATGATGTGGAATATGGCAAAAGTCTTGGTCGGACAGCGAAATTCCCGCGGGATTCGATCGCATTCAAGTGGGCAGACGAGGAGGCGGAGACAACGCTTCGTCATATCGAGTGGAGTCCATCCCGTACCGGACTGATCAACCCGGTGGCGGTCTTTGATGCGGTATCGCTCGAAGGAACGTCTGTGAGTCGTGCCAGTGTTCATAATGTCAGCATTGTGAAGCAGTTACAGCTTGGAATCGGCGATACGATCAAGGTATATAAAGCGAATATGATCATCCCGCAGATCAGTGAGAACCTGACGAAATCCGGCACACTCGAGATTCCGGATACTTGTCCGGCGTGTGGCGGCAAGACAGAGATCCGCGAGGAAAATCAGGCACAGACACTTGTCTGTCCAAACCCGGCATGCCCGGCAAAAGCAATCAAGCTGTTCACACATTTTGTTTCAAGAAATGCAATGAATATCGATGGCTTATCCGAGGCGACACTGCAGAAGTTTTTAGACTGCGGCTTTATTGAAGAGTTGTATGATATCTACCGGATTGACCGCTATGAGGCGGAGATCGTGCAGTTAGAAGGCTTTGGACAGAAGTCCTACGACAATATGATGGAGAGTATCGAGCAGAGCCGTACGACTCAGCTTGCGCGTGTCCTGTATGGACTTGGTATCTTAAATGTCGGTACAGCCATGGCGAAATCCATCTGCAAATATTTCAAAGATGATGTGGAGGCAATTATCCATGCCGATGCAGCGCAGTTTGCCGAGATTGAGAAGATTGGCGATGTGATCGCAGAGGGCATTGTGGCATATTTCGCAGATCCGAACAATATCCGGGTACTGCGGGAAATCCTAAAGGAAGTGACACTTGTCGTCGAGGAGAATACGGCACCGCAGGATCTCGAGGGCAAGACATTTGTCATTACCGGTTCACTGAATCATTTTGCAAACCGGGATGAACTGAAAAAATTGATCGAAGACCGCGGCGGAAAGGTCGCAGGCAGTGTTTCTTCGAAGACCACGTACCTGATCAATAACGATGTATTATCTTCCTCATCGAAGAATAAAAAGGCGAAATCACTCGGAATCCCGATTATTTCTGAGGATGATTTCTTGCAGTTATAAAAAAATCGTGGTATGCTTTAGCTTTAGAAAAGAAAAGAGGTTTTAGAGATGCCGATTAGAATAGACAACGATCTGCCAGTGAAAAAAGTACTGGAACAGGAAAATATATTTGTGATGGACGAGCACCGTGCGACGACGCAGGACATCCGTCCGCTTGATATTTTGATCTTGAATCTGATGCCGTTAAAGGAAGATACAGAGTTACAGCTTCTGCGCAGCCTGTCGAACACACCGCTGCAGGTAAATATCTCCTTTATCCGCACAATGTCCTATGAATCAAAGCATGTATCCGAATCCCATCTGGAGCGTTTCTACAGTGATTTTGAACACGTGAAGAATAAGAAGTGGGATGGTCTGATCATTACCGGAGCACCGGTTGAGAATATGGAGTTTGAGGAAGTGGAGTATTGGGATGAGCTGACAGCCATCATGGACTGGTCGGTTACGAACGTCACATCCACACTGCATATCTGCTGGGGTGCACAGGCAGGACTTTACTATCGTTATGGCGTGAAGAAATACCAGCTTCCAGCGAAGTTCTCCGGTGTGTATAAGCATTATACATTCCATAAGCGGACACCGCTGGTACGTGGGTTTGATGATTCCTTCTTAGTGCCACAGTCCCGCTATACCGGTGTGGATAAGCAGGCAATCGTCGATAATCCGCTTCTGGAGATCGTCGCTGAGTCCGATATTACAGGACCATACCTCATTATTGGAGAGGATGGCAAGAATATCTTCGTGACCGGACATCCGGAGTACGATACATTTACACTCGATCAGGAATATAAGCGTGATATCAAACGTGGTCTGAATCCGAACATTCCGGTTAACTATTACCCGGATGATGATCCGGAGAAAAAACCGATCAAGTCATGGAGATGTCATGCGAATACACTTTATGCCAACTGGCTCAATTATTACGTATACCAGAGCACGCCTTACGATTGGACGAAGAAGGTTACGAATTAAGGGCCGCAAGCTTCGTGATCGTGAGTGCGTTGTGGAGCAGGTAGCCACCGAACATGCCGCATATGTATGCGTGGATGCCAAAATGTGGCACAAAGAAGATAATACATAAGATCCTTACGCTGATGCCGAGAATATTGTAGATTAAGTTCTGGGTGGCGTAGCCGATTCCGTTCATAACGCTGGAAAGCGTTGTGGAAAGATAAATAAACGGACATAGAAATCCCATTAGCTGTAACAGCGTTCCTGCTTCGGCACTTTCAAAGGCGAAGGTACAGATCGGCTTTGCGAAGAGAATATACAGGATGCAGGCGAAGCTGCCAAGCATGATGCAGAAAAGAGCACTTGATACAAGTGCTTTTTTTATTGCCCCGGTATCGCGTTTGGCGCAGGCGTAGGAAATGGACGGAAGCAGCATCGTGGAAAGTGAGTTCGTGATCGTTGCCGGAAAAAGCAGAAATGGAATCACGATGCCGGTGATGATACCGTACATTTCCATGCTTGTATCGGCGTTGTTGTAATACTGGAAAAGAAACGTCGGAAGTATGATTGCTTCAAAACTGGAAAATAACGTAAAAATGAGGTTGTTGGAAGTAATTGGAATAATGTCTTTCAGCATTGGAATCGTAAGGGACGATTTCTTTTTCACTGAAATACACATATCTTTATCTTGCAATCTATTCTCTTGATTCTGCTTTCTTCGGAACAAGAAATAACAGATGACCGCGTAAAGTGTGGCGCCCATTTCGCCGATCACAACACCGAGTACAGCCGTTTTGGCGTCAACATGATCCTGCATATAAGAGATGGCAAGAAGGTAGACGGAACCAATCCGTATAATCTGTTCGATCAACTGGCAGCTTCCGGAGAAAACCGGTTTTTCATGTCCGATAAAAAATGCATTGATGCAGGCTTTTATGGCGACAAATGGAACTGCAGGTGACAGGAGCCGTAACAGGATACGGCAGTTGGTATTTTTCAGGATATGCATGGCGATGAAGTCACAGCCAAAGAAAAAGCAGGCAGAGACAAGCAGGCTCAGCACAAAACTCAAAAATCCACCGAAGCAAAGCGCACGGCGGGTATCGGAATATTTTTTCTTGCCAAGCAGATAGGATACATGTTTGGTAATCGTTGTTGCGATTCCCTGACAGCAAAAAGAAATGCCTAAGATGTAAAGTGGAAAAATAAGCTGATAAGTTCCAAGCTCTTTAACACCAATCAGCCGCGTCAGGAATATTCTATTATAAAAGCCGAGACATTTGGTCAGGATTCCGGTTATGGTTAATATCAGGGTTCCTTTGATGATGGTTTGTTTTGACATGATGATCATTCCTGCCAGAGTCTTGGTTTATTATATTGGATAGGGCGATGAAATATGACAATTTATATGGATCACGCAGCGACGACGAGCACCCATCCGGAAGTGATTCGTGCCATGCAGCCGTACTTTCACGACAAATTTGCGAACCCTTCCGGCATTTACAGTATCGCAAAGGAGAACCGGCGGGAGATCGAGAAATGCCGCCAGATGATTGCTGATACATTACATGCAAAAAAGGACGAGATATATTTTACAGCAGGTGGTTCGGAGGGCGATAACTGGGCGTTAAAGGAGATTGCAGACACATACAGTAAAAAAGGCAGACATATTATCACGACGAAGCTGGAGCATCACGGAATCCTGCATACATGCGAATACCTTGAAAAGCATGGATTCGAGGTCACATATCTGGATGTGGATATGTATGGACGCGTGAATCCGGTAGAGATAGAACGTGCAATCCGGAAGGATACGATTTTGATATCCGTGATGTTTGCGAACAATGAGATCGGAACGATACAGCCAATCGGTGAGATCGGAGCAATCGCCAGACGGCATAATATATTATTTCACACAGATGCGGTGCAGGCATATGGACAGATTCCGATTGATGTCGCTTGTCTGCATGTCGATCTGCTCACTGCGAGTGGACACAAATTCCGAGGACCAAAGGGGACAGGATTTTTGTATGTACGGGATGGCGTGAAACTGCAAAGTCTGATCCACGGTGGCGCACAGGAGCAGGGACTTCGTGCAGGAACGGAAAATGTCCCCGGTATCGTTGGGCTTGCGACTGCCGCATACATTGCGGATGCCGCGATGGAACAGCGGATGCAGTATGAAATACAGATCCGTGATTATATGATCGGTGAACTACTTACAACGATTCCGTATAGCCAGTTAAATGGACATCCGGAACAGAGACTCCCGAACAATATCAATATTTCCTTTCAGTTTGTGGATGGTGGGGCATTGCTTGTTATGCTGGATACACTCGGCATCTGTGCCTCCGGTGGATCGGCATGCACATCTGCGTCGAAAGAACCGTCCCATGTGTTAAAGGCAATCGGGCTTTCCGACGAACTGGCGCGTGGCACGATTCGGCTGACGATCGGGGAAGAGACAACAAAAAAGGATGCAGACTATGTGATTGCCTGCATCCGGGAAATTGTCGGGGGACTGCGGGAACACTCACCTTTTTATGAGGATTACCGGTCGCGTTTTCACGCGGTAGATTAAGGAATCTTATGGAATTCCGGTTTGCGTTCTTTAAATGTCGTATAGTAACGGAAACCATGAGAGAGCAGCAGATCTCTTGCAACATCAAAGCCGTAGCCGATATGCGCCGCATGATGCGCGTCGCTTCCGACGGTGATGATTTCTCCTCCGGCGTCCTTGTACATTTTCAGGATATCTGTATGAGGATGCGGGAAGGAGAGACCACGGTATAAGCTTCCGGTATTGATCTCGATACCCTGACCACGGGCGACAAGAATCTGAAACAGCTCTTCAAAGATATCTGCATAATCGCGGATATCAAAAAGATCCGCCTTTGTCTTTCCATAGCGCACGATATAATCAAGGTGTCCACATACATTGAAGTTGTCAAATTCTTTTACACAGGCAAGCAGCGTCTCAAAATAATGCCGGTAGGCAGACAGATCTTCCTTTCCCTCGAAATATTCCGGGTAGTATGGGTCCATGCCGTCGACGACATGCAGGCTGCAGATGATAAAATCCAGTTCCGGGTGTGCCTGCACGAAGGTATTTAATTTTTTGGTTGTCGATGGCATCACACCAAGTTCTACACCCACACGAAGATCAAACTCCGGGACAAGCTTCTCAGAAAGAGCGTGGTAAGTGCGATAGTAGGAATCCAGATCTAAATCAAAATCCACGTCCGGCTCCTCAGGACGAACCGGGAAATCCATGTCATAATGATCTGTAACGCAGAGGGCAGACAAGCCTTTTTCTTTTGCGGAGGCGATCACTGCCTGCATTGGTTCGTCACAGTCGCTGGAAAAATCCGTATGAAAATGATAATCGGGAAATAACATGGTTCTAATCCTCCTGTAAAATATAATGCATAAAATACTATGATTTCACGAAAGCTATGATTGCTAATTATAACGTATAATCTTATAAAATCCAATAAATTTGGAAAATCACGCACTTTTTGAAAAAAATTACAAAAAATAGTCTTGAATTTTACTATAAAAGAAGTTATGATATTTGATGTAAGTTTTTAGATGAATTACTGCAGCCATGCAGTATTTAAATCTTAATAATTAAAACTTAGGAGGATTAAAAAATGGCAGTAAAAGTAGCAATTAATGGTTTTGGACGTATCGGACGTCTTGCATTCAGACAGATGTTTGACGCAGAAGGTTATGAAGTAGTTGCAATCAACGACTTGACAAAGCCTTCTATGCTTGCTCACCTTTTGAAGTATGATTCATCACAGGGTAAGTATCAGTATGCAGATCAGGTTTCTGCTGATGATGAAGCAGGTACAATCACAGTTTGTGGTAAGACACTTAAGATCTATGCTGAGGCAGATGCTAAGAATCTTCCATGGGGAGAGCTTGATGTAGACGTTGTACTTGAGTGTACAGGTTTCTATGTATCAAAGGCTAAGTCACAGGCTCATATCGATGCAGGTGCTAAGAAGGTAGTTATTTCAGCTCCAGCTGGTAACGATCTTCCTACAATCGTATATAGCGTAAACGAGAACACACTTACAGCAGATGACAAGATCATCTCTGCAGCTTCTTGTACAACAAACTGTCTTGCTCCTATGGCTAAGGCACTTAACGATTACGCTCCAATCCAGTCAGGTATCATGTCAACAATCCACGCTTACACAGGTGATCAGATGGTACTTGATGGACCACACAGAAAGGGTGATTTCAGACGTGCTCGTGCAGCAGCTGTAAACATCGTTCCTAACTCAACAGGTGCAGCTAAGGCTATCGGTCTTGTTATCCCAGAGCTTAACGGAAAGCTCATCGGTTCTGCACAGAGAGTTCCTGTACCTACAGGTTCTACAACAATCCTTACAGCAGTTGTTAAGGGTAAGGACGTAACTAAGGAAGGCATCAACGCTGCTATGAAGGCTGCAGCTTCTGAGTCTTATGGTTACAATGAGGAGCAGATCGTATCTTCAGATATCGTTGGTATGAGATATGGTTCACTCTTCGATGCTACACAGACAATGGTAGCTCAGATCGCTGATGATCTTTACGAGGTTCAGGTTGTTTCTTGGTATGATAACGAGAACTCATACACAAGCCAGATGGTTAGAACAATCAAGTACTTCGCTGAGTTGGCTTAATTTCTAGTCAGACTCTCTTAGAGAAGACCTACAAGGGTCCGGTCTTAATTGGACCGGGCCCTTATTTTTATCATTTCAAAATCCAGGAGGAATTTATAATGTCATTAAATAAGAAATCCGTTGATGATATCAACGTAAAGGGACTTCGTGTTCTTTGCAGATGCGACTTTAACGTACCTTTGAAGAACGGCGAGATTACAGACGAGAATCGTCTGGTTGCAGCTCTTCCAACAATCAAGAAGTTAATCGCTGATGGCGGTAAGGTTATCCTTTGCTCACACCTTGGAAAGGTTAAGACAGAGGAAGACAAGCAGACAAAAACTCTTGCACCAGTTGCAAAGAGACTGACAGAGCTTCTTGGTCAGGAAGTTAAGTTTGTACCAAGCTTAGAGGTTGTTGACGATACAGTTCGCGCAGCTGTAGACGCTATGAAGGATGGCGAGGTTATCCTTCTTGAGAATACACGTTTCAGAGCAGAAGAGACAAAGAACGGAGAAGCTTTCTCTAAGGATCTTGCAAGCATCTGTGATGTATTCGTAAACGATGCATTCGGTACAGCTCATAGAGCACACTGCTCAAACGTTGGTGTAGCTGCACTTGTTGATACAGCTGTTGTTGGATATCTGATGCAGAAGGAAATCGATTTCCTTGGAAACGCAGTTGAGAATCCTGTAAGACCTTTCGTTGCTATCCTTGGTGGTGCAAAGGTTGCTGATAAGCTGAACGTTATCTCTAACCTTCTTGAGAAGTGCGATACACTCATCATCGGTGGTGGTATGGCTTACACATTCCTCAAGGCTAAGGGATATGAGATCGGTAAGTCACTTGTTGACGAGACAAAGCTTGACTACTGTAAGGAAATGATGGAGAAGGCTGAGAAGCTTGGTAAGAAGCTCCTGCTTCCAGTAGACTCTGTTATGATCGATGATTTCCCTAACCCAATTGACGATCCTACAATCGCTACAACTATTTGCGATGCAGACAAGATGGATGCATCTAAGGAAGGCTGCGATAT
>CAVKUW010000110.1:0-2597 GCA_963659815.1 Butyricicoccaceae bacterium | reverse complement strand
GTATTTATTTTCATAACAATATTTGATCGCAACATTTCAGATATTGCTGTGTTTGGTGGAATCTTTGTATTATTAATTATTACATGTGTATTTGGATTCGTGAAATTTTATAAACAATTTAATAATCCGAATAATAAAAAAGTTAATAACAATGCAAAAACTTATAGAGGTTATTTGTACAATTCAGAATGGAATTGGGATATTGCAGAGGCAAATTATCGCATACAGTATAATAAAAAAGATACAGATTTGAATGAAGAAGATGAGGACATAATATGGAAATATTGTTGCACTGAAATAGATTTTTATCTTGCCTGGCTTGTAGAAAATGAATTTTTAACTTTAGATCCAGTCATAAATGAAACCATAGAAAAGGTTAAAAAAAGACAAACAATGCCAGATGATTTATTTGAATGTATTGATTTGAAACTATCAGAAGAGGATGTTAGTGATAAAATATTGCCATTTATAGACTACTGTTTAAATGATGGATTTGAAAGTATTGATAATTTTTATAATAAAGTGTCGCAAAAATATGCAAATGTTTTTGCAGACAAGTATGGTGTAAGAGATAGTAGAAGATGTGGATTTACATTTAAATGGGATGATTATGACGAATTTAAGAAACTTTTAGATAAAGAATATAAAGATTATTTAAGTGTATAACCAGTATTATGAGCAAATTGTAATTCGGAAACTTGATAAATCGGAATTCATCGAACTCTTTTTTCAAATCGAAACATACCATCTGAACTATCTTCCTCGAAAGTATTTTCCTGTCCTGTTTCAGGATCATGGGGTTCGGGATGCTTTTGATTATAAAACTCCACAATATGAAATCCACACTTATTCACATAGAAATGAATATTTCTTGTTTCAAAATACGGTGTGCATGTCTCCCACACAGTTACCTGCGGGAACATTTTTTCAATGGCACACCATGCTATATAACCTACACCCTTGCTGTGAGCATCTGGGGATACAAACAGTAGTTCCAAATCACCATGTTCGCCCTCAATTTTCACTACTGCACCACCTATGTTTTTTCCGTCATCTGAGATACGCAGTGCAATTCCGGCGTCGATAGCATTCTCGATGGTTTTTCGAGAAATGATTTCCTCTCCATCTTCAAAGTGTTCGTCACGAGTACCAAATTCTTCTAATGCTCCAAATTTGAATGCCTCCTGATTATCCGTAATAAATTGTTCTCTGTCTTCCGCTTTTAGTGGTAATAATTTGATCATAATAGTGTCCTCATAAATTAGAATTGTATATTAATTTTTCTTATTTAGTCTAATATGGAAATCGTTGGCTTTAGAACATTCTCCACACAGGGCTGTCTCGCCCAATCCATCATAAACCAATTCTCCATTGGCATATTTACACCATATCCGGAATCTGACAAAAAGTCATTTATCTCATTCCAATTTATCTGTAACGGCAAATCGTTTTCTTTCGCAAATAAATAGTCATCACGCTGTAATTCCTGTTTTTTTCGCTTTCTTGTATTTCTTTCATAAACAATCCAGTATATTACCATTGCTGCTATAATACACACGCTAAATATCTTTGTAATCATGGTATCTCCTTTATAAATAATCAAGTATACTACGGTTACTACCGCAATACTTATGCTGAGTACCTTTATAATCAAACCATTCATTGTGTATCTCCCTATCACTAAAAATTGGAAATTAACAAGTCGACAAATTCCGATTTGAAGGAGGATAATATATGAAGTATCTATATTTGCATGGACTAGGTCAAAATCCAGACAGTTGGAATAGGGCAATAAAAGAAACGAAAGTATCGGAAAGTAGTGTCAGTCTGAGTTTATCAGAGATGTTAGAAGGGAAATCTGCTACATATAAGGAGTTGTATTCATCATTCTCAGGAGAATGCGACAAGGAGAACGAAGAAATTGTCTTATGTGGGCTTTCTCTGGGAGCTGTTTTGGCACTTAATTATGCGATTGACCACCCGGATAAAGTAAAGGCGCTCATATTAATTGCAGCACAATATAAAATGCCAAAAAAATTATTGAAACTTCAGAATATGTTGTTTCATCTTATGCCGAATTCGGCATTCAGTAAAATGGGGTTTAAAAAAGCAGATGTTATCAGCCTATGCGGTACGATGGCTGAATTAGATTTCAGTGACTCGCTGCATAAAGTGTCTTGTCCGGTGTTGATCGTTTGTGGAGAGAAGGACAATGCAAACAAAAAAACTTCAAAAGAACTTTGCCATTATTTAAACAATTGCTGCTTCCATGAACTTATGAAAACCGGTCATGAAGCAAACATAGAAGCTCCGGAAGAGTTGGCAATCGTGTTGCAGAGGTTTTATGATAGTATCTGAATTTCGTTTTGTAGGACTGATGGGATACAGAAAACTACATAGGAATAATCAACAGGCAGGCGGTCTTATAGCGAGACTTCCTGCTTTTATATTGTATAAATATGATTTCTTTTGCTGTGGCAATATTGATAAAATATTGGTAATCATCCAAAATCCCCCAACAACAAATAGAGATATAGTGGTAAATTGGGTGAAAATTGAAAATAAGAAAAAATTCCCCAACGAAATAGAAGAAAGTA
>CAVKUW010000109.1:0-4681 GCA_963659815.1 Butyricicoccaceae bacterium | reverse complement strand
TTCCCATGCTGAGTACCTGCACGGTATCCCCGATATGGAAATCAGATGCTTTATGGTTTGAGGTCTGTTTCTTTGTCTCGGATGCACCGGATTTCTCGTAATCTTTGATCCTGCTTCGCAGCTTGCTGCGCTGTTCTTCCATCGTGCGCATGTCTGCTTTGTGCGGGTTATTGCGCCATTTGTTGTAATCGCGGATCGTCTGATCTGCCACATCCTTGGCGTCCTCGATTATGTCTCTGGCTTCTTCCCTTGCTTTTTTCAGAATCTCGGCTTTCTTCGTATCGAGACTTTCTTCCTTCTTCTGTAAGGATTCCTTCAGAGATTCAATTTTCTGTTTATATGCCTCGATTGCCTTTTCGTCCTCCTGCATGGATCGCTTGCTTGCTTCGAGATCCGCGAGCAGGGTTTCCATGTCGATCGCATCGCTGTCAATCTGATCCTTTGCGGAGTTGATGATATAATCTGGCAGACCAAGCTTGCTTGCGATGGCAAATGCGTTGGATTTGCCCGGAATACCGATTGTCAGACGGTAGGTCGGACGCAGAGTTGCCACATCAAATTCGCACGATGCATTTTCTACTCCATCGGTGGAAAGGGCGTAGGTTTTCAATTCGCTGTAATGTGTCGTTGCCATGCAGCGGGCACCCATACTTTTCAGATAATTTAAGATGGAAACTGCCAGTGCCGCACCCTCGACCGGATCGGTTCCGCCGCCCGGCTCATCGAACAGACATAGTGTGTTCGGGGTTGCGTGCTGCACGATATAAACAATGTTGCTCATGTGAGAGGAGAACGTCGAAAGATTCTGTTCGATGCTCTGCTCATCACCGATATCTGCGAAGATATCGTCAAAGACAGCCAGACGGGATTCCTCCATTGCCGGGATATGCAGACCAGCCTGTCCCATCAGGGAGAACAGTCCGAGTGTCTTTAAGGAAACGGTTTTACCACCGGTATTCGGACCTGTGATAATGAGCAAGTTGTATGTCTCACCAAGCCGGATATCGACTGGCACAACCGTGTGCTTCTCCAGCAATGGATGACGTCCCTGCCGGATATCAATGATACCGTCGGTGTTAAAGATCGGTCTTGTGCTGTTTGTTGCGCGGGCGAATTTCGCCTTTGCAAATATAAAGTCCAGATCGGTCAGCAATTCCAGATCATAGGTAATGTCAGAGACATAAGTAGCTGCCTGCGCACTTAAGCTTTCCAGTATTTTCTCGATTTCCAGCAATTCCTCGTTCGCAAGCTCCTTGATCTGGTTGTTCAGATTGACGACAGCCATTGGCTCAATGAAGAGGGTAGAGCCGGTCGAGGACTGATCGTGAATCATGCCCGGGAATTTCGAACGGTATTCCTGCTTGACCGGAATACAGTATCTGCCGTTTCGCATGGTAATCAGAGAATCCTGCAGTTGGTCACGGTTTGCGTCACTTTTGATGATTTTATCTAACTGCTGGTGCAGCTTGTCATTCGTAAGGCGGATCTCCCGGCGGATGTTCTTCAAGCCGGAGCTTGCATCATCGGCGTATTCATTTTCCGATAAGATACAACGGTTGATCTCGGATGCGATGTGCTCTAATGGCAACAGCATGTTAAAGCGCTCGGTCAGCGAATCGAAGGTTGTCTGTGACACCGGTTCCTGATTTCGGCTGGCGAGTGCCACGGTCAGATCAGAACCATCGCCGTACTGCTTGGCTGCCTTGGCAACCTGTAAAACAGCGGCAATGTCCAGAAGCTCCTTCGAAGTAAGGGTACCCTGTACCTCCAGCCGTTTGATGGATGCACCGATATCGCATAACCCGGAAAAGCTGATATTTCCATGGCGGTTCAGACGGTTCAGCGCATCGTTTGTCTCTTCCTGTAATTTTCGGATCTGTTCGATGTCACGCTGGGGTTTCATGCGGTCCATCCGGCGCTTTGCCATAGGGGAGGTCGCATATTCTGTCACCATAGATAGTATTTTATTAAACTCTAGTATGCGTAAGCTTCGTTTGTTCATGGTTTGTTCCTTTTATAAAAGTATGTTAGGCTTGATTAAACGCTTTCTTTGCATTGATATGAAGCACCAAGCCGATAATGGCACCGACAAATGCAACGATACCACCGATCAGAAGCAGATAGAAACCAGCACCATACTGAACCATAGAACCGTAATCGGAAAGCTCGTCTTTTGCGCTCATAGTTTCATAAACTGCAAAAATTCCCTGAATCAGGGTCAGGATGATATTCAATGTATTTACCCGCAGCATAGACAGTGCAATGATCACGATTGCAGTGATCAAAAAGATGACGCCATCTTCGCCGTCCTTAAATAACGTCATGGAGTCACTGTATCCAAAAAGGGAAACAGTCAGGAACGGAAGAAAGACGGAGATCAGACAGAGCAGGCTTCCGCCCATCACTGCAAAATGTCCGGCATTGAATTTCCGCTTGTACTTAGCACCTGCTGGGGCATAGGCAGAAGAATTTGCATATGGCATCTGGTTGTAATTTGCCTGAGGCTGCTGGTACTGCGCCTGATTGAAGTTTGCCTGAGGCTGCTGGTATTGTGCCTGATTGAAGTTTGCCTGAGGCTGCTGATATTGTTGCTGATTATAGTTTGCCTGAGGCTGTTGATATTGCATTTGGTTGAAATCTGCCGGCTGGGAGATCGATGCTCCGCAGGTAGGACAGATCGTAGTGCCGTCTGTAAGTGTTGCTCCACATGTTGGACAATTCATAGAATCACGCTCCTTAAAAAATAGTATAAAATTAAGATAGCATATATTTGGAATACTTACAAGAAATCGACTTGACTTTAGTACATATATTTACTAAAATTAAAGACAGATTGACGATTCAAAACAAGGACCTAGAGTTTATTGCTCAGTCCAAGTATATAGTCGGAGGAAACGTGATACAATTTGCACAGGGATAGAAGATGGCGGATGGGCAATTCGTTGGCACCACGTTCATAGCGGGCGTACATTGTCTGGGATGTGCCGAGATAGTTGGCGACATATTCCTGCGTGTAGTCATGATCCTCTCTTAAATTTTTGATTCGTTCAATATATTTTTTATTTTCCATAGTTTCACCTTGTTTACACAATAGCATAGTAAAGAAATGTACTATCTCAATTAGTAAATATTTTTACTAATTATTGTGCGCAGGGCGAGAAGATAGCATGTATATGGAGAGAAGAAGAGGAGGAAAAAAGATGAGAAGAACAAAGAGATTTGCAAGCTTCGCGTTGGCGGCATGTATGGGCGTAAGCTTGCTGGTAAACGTTCCGGCAGGGACGGTATCGGCGACTGAACCGACAGAAATGGTAACCTCGCCGGTAGCAAGTGTGGCTGAAGAGGAAGTACCGGCTGCCACGGGAACGGACGCAGAAGTTTTGGATGAGGCGCAGGAAGTTGTATATGATGAGAGCGAAGCGGATGCAGATGGCTTCGTGTGGGATGGAACCACGATTGTAAAATATGTAGGTAAAGGTGGAGATGTAAAGATCCCGGAGAAATGTGCAAGTATTGGATATGATGCATTTTCTTTCTGCAGTGGATTGACAAGCATCAAGATACCGTCGGGTGTAACGAGTATTGCAGACTACGCATTTTATGCATGCACTGGATTGACAAGTATCGAGATACCGTCAGGAGTAACGAGTATTGGAGATATGGCATTTTCTTGGTGTGAAAATCTAGAAAGTATTGTTGTAGCACCCCAAAATGCTATATATAATAGTGATGGTGGCTGTAATGCAATTATTGAAACAAAGACGAATACATTGATTCAAGGATGCAAAAATACAAAAATCCTATCAAACGTAAGGAGTATTGGAGACAATGCATTTTATGGATGTAGTGGCTTGACGAGCATTAAGCTTTCAGAAGGAGTAACGAGTATTGGAGTAGACGCATTTTATGGATGTGGCGGTTTGACAAGTATCGCTGTGTCTGATTCGAATCTAACATATAATAGTAAAGATGACTGCAATGCAATCATTGAGACAAAAACGAATACATTGATTCGAGGATGCGAGAATACAAAGATACCATCGGATGTGACGAGTATTGGAGGCGAGGCATTTTCTTTCTGTAGTGGCTTGAAAAGTATTGAGATACCGTTAAGTGTAACAAGTATTGAAAATGGTGCATTTCGGTGTTGCAGCGGCTTGACGAGCATTAAGCTTCCGGAAGGAGTAACGAGTATTGGAGACGGTGCATTTTTTAGATGTAGTGGCTTGACAAGTATCGAGATACCGTCGGGTGTAACAAGAATTGGAGAGGGCTCATTTTATATTTGTAGCGGCTTGACGAGTATTAAACTTCCGGAAAGAGTAACGAGTATTGGAGAAATGGCATTTATGGGATGTAGCGGGCTGACAAGCGTCAAGATGCCATCGAGTGTAACAAGTATAGGAGCTACTGCATTTGAAGCTTCTGGTTTAAAAACAATCTATGGTTATGCAGGTTCGTATGCAGAAACTTATGCAATAGCAAATGGCTATACATTTGAAGATGTTGAGGGGAAAATTACTACCTCTTACCGCACCCACGTCCAGTCTATTGGCTGGCAGAATCCGGTAACGAATGGTGTGATGAGCGGAACATCCGGAAAGGCAAAGCGTCTCGAAGGTATCTAGATTTCTGTGAGTGGCAATAAGAACCTTGGGATTCAGTATTCCACACACTGTCA
>CAVKUW010000108.1:0-2405 GCA_963659815.1 Butyricicoccaceae bacterium | reverse complement strand
ACTGATACAGTGGAAATGCAAGGTTAATCGTCTCATCCCCCCGAATATGATACAAACCATACCGGCGGTTATGCGAATTCGGTTTGATCATAACCTGATCGGAGATGTACTCGATTCCATTTTCCTCGAATTCACGGAGTACATTTTCCCTTGTATTTCCCTTCACGGTCGTCCATTCCAGATAGACCCTCGCATATGGATTCACCATGCGCGCACCAAGTGCAAATGCATTGATATTCGCGGTCATGCCGACGATCGGATAGTCCGCCACATAACCAATCTTTCCATTCTTCGATAATGCACCTGCAATCATGCCCGCAAGGAATTTCACTTCATAAAGTCTCGCGTAATAGGTGCTGATGACCTTGTGTGAGGTGTTCAGCGAACAGTTCATGATCGTTACTTCCGGATGGTTGACCGCCACCTTCACGCTCGCACTGATGAGCTGCGGTGTCGTCGTAAAGATGATCGACACGCCCATCGCGATCAGATCCTCCATCGCCGATATTGCTTCTTCCTCCGATGCAATGTTATGCACCTTCAACGTCTTGATCGTATCCGGATAATGTTCCTCTAGGTATAATCGACCAAGCTCATGTCCATACAGCCACTCGGATTCCTGCGGATCTTTGTTGAATACGAACGCCACCATGACTTTCTTCGGCGTTGAGCTTCGGAAATAGTCCATCAGCTTCTTGCGTCCGAGTTTCGTTGGTTCCATGTGCAGCTCAACTTCCCTGCCCTTGGACTCAATCAGAAACTCATCCCACAGGAGCTTGATCTTCTCCTTCATCTCCGCTTCGGTCATCTTCTTTACAGCTTCATATCCATAGATGTCAATAAAGATCAACAATGTATCGCTGGTCGTAAGCGGCAGTTTGTCTCCGCCAAGCGCCCGGAACGACACGCAAAAACGATGATTGGCGGATCCAAAATCTTTCTTCTGCTCATCCGTCCACTCTGCATCGGGATCCGGACTCGTCAGCTCTAACAGGCGTCGGAAGCATCCCTCCTGTGAAAACCAGATATAGTTGATCTCTGTCAGCTTGTAAAAATCCATGAATTCATAATAGATCTTCACCTGCAGATCATCGGTTTTCTTCGGAATCTTCCGTGTCACCTGTGCCGGGATCGTAACCGCGTTGAAATATTTCATCACGGATACACGTTTATTTCCCTCAACAACATAGAATTTATTCATATATTCGTAAACCTTGATCGGATCACGAATTCCCTCTTCGATCTGGCTGTCACACAGTGCCGACCATTTGGCACCAAACTCTGTCTTATAATCAAGCAGCGGCATGAAGTTGTTCGCAAATGCGTATGTTCTTCCGACATTGCTCGTTCCTACGATACGGTCCAGCGGAATCTGCACGATGCCGAGCGGCATCTCGCCCACAATATCGACGCCCTCCAGAATCTCATCCAACACCGGAAGGTACTCATTCTCACCTTTGGAAACCGCATTCTTAAATGCTTTCAGTCCTAATTTCTGTGCTTTTTCGTATTCTACATATGACATAATCGATTCACCTCGTCTCTTAAGTCTTTGTTTGCATACTCGGTTATTATTATATGCGGTTTCTGCATATTATACAAGAGGATTTCCCCTGACAGCGGGGGATATTCGACACGAACGCTTTCTATGGCGGTGATGGTTCTGTTCCGTGACCGCTTCCGCTTAGTTGCTCCGATTTATTGGAATCGCCCCTTCACATTCGTTCAGCGGCATTTCGGCGATGTACATCCTAAATGTGCCTACGGCACATGTACATCGCCTCGTAGCGGTACTAAATTCGCGCACGCGCTCATTAAGTACCGACTGTCGCAAATGTCCCTGCACAGAATCCATCATCCCCCACAGAAAGCTGTACATGATGCACGAAAAGCCCCGCTGTCCCCGCCACGCCCGAAGCCAATTGGGGCTTTGTGGTTGGTTTTACGTTTTCTCCCCAATTAACTTGCTTCTCAACAGCTTCCGGTTGGGGGATTCTCCCGGTTTTCCAACTTTTCCCCAAACCTGCTTGCTTCTCTTAATAGTAAAAACGCCCGGTTTGCAACCGGGCGTTTGACTAACGCAAATCAATAATCATTTATTTGATTTTCTGTATGTCTCCTTAACCAACTTTAAGCCTCTGACATTTGTATTATACTGCATTGCTTATTGCGGAATATGCTGTCCCGCAAAAGCTCCCAATAAATTCCGCAATAAGCAAGACATTTTTCCTCTTTTTGTTATTTTTTATTTCAATATACTTTAACGCAATATCATAATGATTGGCTCCATACATATTATCATTTTCATTTTCTTCTAACGCACCATACTCAACAAGATCTTTCAACACTCGGTCAAAAGACTCTTTAGGCATCTTTAACATTTCATGGTCAACATACTTGAAATC
>CAVKUW010000107.1:0-2474 GCA_963659815.1 Butyricicoccaceae bacterium | reverse complement strand
ACAATATGGAGTAGAGATGCCAAACTACGAAATGATCGTGGAGGCAGTGAAGGAAAAGCGCGAAGAGTAACAACAAGCAGAAATGAAAGGAGCATGGCAGATGAAAGAAGTAAAATCACCAAAACGTCCGTTGATCTTCTATTACGGAATCGTGCTGGTAGTATTGCTGGTGTTTAATTTATTTATCACCCCGATGCTGGCAGAGCGGCAGGTAAAGGAAGTTGACTACGGAACATTTATGAAGATGACCGAGGATAAGGATATCGGTCAGGTACAGATCGACAGTACACAGATCACATTTACAGATAAGGCGGAGAGCGCGATCTACAAGACCGGACTTATGCCGGACGATGATCTGACACAGCGGTTGTATGACAGCGGTGCAAAGTTCTCAAAGGAGATTGAAACGAAGACATCTCCATTTATGAGCTTTTTGATGTCGGTTGTTCTTCCACTGTTGTTGTTCTGGATCCTTGGAAGATTCCTCGCAAAGAAGATGATGGAACAGGCTGGCGGTAAGAATTCCATGATGTTCGGTATGGGTGGAAAGAGCAATGCGAAGGTATATGTGCAGTCCACCGAAGGAATTCATTTTACAGATGTCGCCGGTGAGGATGAGGCGAAGGAAAACTTAGCCGAGATCGTTGACTACCTGCACAATCCGACAAAATATACTGATGTCGGTGCATCTATGCCGAAGGGACTTTTGTTAGTCGGCCCTCCGGGAACGGGTAAGACAATGCTTGCGAAGGCGGTTGCCGGTGAGGCAAATGTACCATTCTTCTCAATCTCCGGTTCCGAGTTCGTCGAGATGTTTGTTGGTATGGGTGCATCAAAGGTGCGAGATCTGTTCAAGCAGGCAAAGGAGAAAGCACCATGTATCGTATTTATCGATGAGATTGATGCGATCGGTAAGAAGCGTGACGGCGGCAAGTACGGCGGCAACGATGAGCGGGAGCAGACATTGAACCAGCTCTTGACTGAGATGGATGGATTTGAAGGAAATAATGGTGTTATCATTCTGGCGGCAACGAACCGTCCGGAATCTCTTGATCCGGCACTGACCAGACCGGGACGTTTTGACCGGCGTGTACCAGTAGAACTGCCTGACTTGAAAGGCCGTGAGGCAATCCTCAAGGTACATGCAAGAAAGATCAAGGTTGGCGATGATGTAGATTTCCATACGATCGCACGTATGGCATCCGGTGCATCTGGTGCCGAGCTTGCGAATATCATCAACGAGGGAGCGCTTCGTGCTGTCCGTTCGAACCGGACATTTGTAACCGAGGCAGATCTGGAAGAAAGTGTTGAGGTTGTAATCGCCGGTTATCAGAAGAAGAATGCCGTGCTTTCCGATAAGGAGAAGAAGACGGTTGCATACCACGAGGTTGGACATGCGCTGGTTGCTGCTTTGCAGAGCCATTCAGCACCGGTACAGAAGATTACGATCATTCCGCGTACATCCGGTGCACTTGGTTACACAATGCAGGTCGAGCAGGGAGATAAGTACCTGATGACGAAGGAAGAGATCGAGAACAAGATCGCAACACTCACCGGTGGACGTGCCGCAGAGGAAGTGGCATGTGGTGAAATCACAACCGGCGCTTCGAACGATATTGAGCAGGCAACGAAGCTGGCGCGTGCGATGATCACCCGCTATGGTATGAGCGAGGAGTTCGATATGGTTGCGATGGAGACGGTAGAAAACCAGTATCTGGGTGGCGATACTTCCCTTTGCTGTTCCGCAGATACACAGAAGGAGATCGACCGGAAGGTGGTCGAGCTTGTGCGCACACAGCATGAAAAAGCGAAGAAACTGCTTGTCGACAACAAGCGTCTGCTGGATATTCTGGCAATGCACCTCTATGAGAAAGAGACAATCACCGGTGATGAATTTATGGAGATTCTGAACAAGGAAGGGGGAGCCACTCTATGAAAAGACACACAGGCTATGGATGGCTGGAACTGATTGAAGGCATCCTGCTTATGATCCTTGGTATTATGTCGATTGCATCCCCGAGTGGAATCCTGCGCTGGATCACGATCTTTTATGGTGTGATGGCGACGGTGACCGGTATTACGGATATTATCTTCTATGCGAAGACGGAGCGTTACATCGGATTTGCGCCGTGTATTGCGTTGGTTACAGGCGTGATCAGCGTGATCACTGGTCTGGCGCTGATGGCATATCCGCATATAGGAGAACTGGTTGTCACATTGCTGTTACCACTTTGGTTTATTGCGCACAGTCTGTCGAAGCTGTGCCATCTCGGATTTATCCGGAATCTGTACAAAGGCAGATATTTTTATTTCACGCTGTGCATCAATGTGATCGGTCTGATCATAGGCGTGCTGATGATATTCTGGCCGCAGATCGCACTGTTCTCGGTAGCGTTTGTGATTGGCGGATACCTGATTTTATTAGGTGTGGATAGTGTCATTGCAGCGTGCAGCAAGCTCGGTCGGGATTGGTA
>CAVKUW010000106.1:36674-40884 GCA_963659815.1 Butyricicoccaceae bacterium | reverse complement strand
TCGCATTTCGGCCGTTTTGCTCCGCAAAGCCGGCCGTTGGAATGTGCCATATGCACTTTCATATCTAAAAGTCTTTTTCCATATCTGTTTTCAACCATTTAATCCCTTCTTTCCATGAAAAATCAGCAGGAAAATATAGACTTCAAAACATCCATCTTGTATTTTCCTGCCACTTTTCTTTTACTATCACCTGCCAACAACACAGGTTTGCACATATCCAATATTCGGTCATATATTCTTTGCCGCATATTATCCGAATCTCTTTGAGTTTTTATCTCATCAAGTGTCAGATTCGTCGTTACAATCAGAGGTTTTCCCGACTCCCATCTTCGATTAATTACATCAAATACATTCTGCATCGATCACGCTCTTTCTGCTCACACGCACAAAGCACCCGTACCTGCTTGGTAAAATTTAATTTTTTACTGGTAATTATTTTTTCCTTTGGTTTCCGGCATACTTGACAATACAAAATTCCATCCTCTCCAATATATGTATCCATATCCATTAAAAGCTCTCTCCTTCCTGCCTTTGGTATTTACTAGAAATATTTTTATTCTTCTTTTTATTAGCAGTCTGTTTTTCACCCATACAAAGGTCAGAATTCCGACCACTCTGTGGGTTATTATCTGTCCTAATCACAGGCAGATTCTCGGCTCTAAGACAGCATTCCGGAACCTTCGCAAATATATTCTTTGTTGTTAGATTCACTCTTTTTCTTACAATCAAATCGGATACTTCCAATTCATGCAATGCACTTTTCACCGTTGAAACACTCCGACCAACATTCTCTGCAAGCGATTTATTTGTGTATCTTATATATATTGCCCATTTCATCTATCCAACCATTTTTCAACGAAAGCATTGCCCGTCCAAGCAAAACACTATAGATGATCAATGCCGTACTGCCAATGTTTTCATGCAATAAACTTACTGGAAGCGGTGTATAGTGAAACAATCTGGAATCTTTCCGCAAATATTTCTTCTCAGTCATCCTTACCTCCTCATATAATATTTCATAGCCATGAGCAAAACTCCCCACATTCAGCATTTATGCGGGCTTGCGAGGCATGGCAACCTCTTTTATCACTATAAATTTATAGAAACAATCAACTCCCAATGGTATAATTAAGTTGTCAAAATCAATTCACCGAAAGGAGCTGATTGTTATCTATCGTCAAGAAATTTTGAAAGACATCCGTCTTTTTGCTTCACAACCAGTTGCAAAGTTTTACGATTCACTTTTTCTGAATCTTGATTTATCTTTTATTCCGGAATACCAAAACAAGGACGTAAAGGGTTTTCCAGCCACGCTATGATTTGTGCATTTATCGTTATGAAATGCGAAGGCTTTTCAATGATTACGGATCTGGTTGATTATCTTAAAGATTCAAAGAATCCACTTCGTGTTGTATTTGTATGTGCAATGTGGCTTACCGGATTTGATGTAAAATGTCTTTCATGCTTATATCTTGATAAGCCATTAAAGGCACATACACTTATGCAGACCATAGCACGCGCTAACCGTGTAAGCGAAGGCAAAAGCAATGGTTTGATTATCGATTATATTGGTATTGTAAAAGCTTTAAGAAAGGCTCTTGCAGATTATACCGCTAATGCAGGTGGCAATGCCGGTTCTGATCCAACGATAGATAAAGATGAACTTATTACTCGTATTATAGAAACAATAGGTAAAGCTAATGTGTTCTTAAAAGAAAATGACTTTGATTTAGAAATGCTTATCAATTCGTATGATTTTATGAAACTCTCATATCTTCAGGAAGCAGCTAATGCAGTGTGCGGTTCAATTGAGGACAAGAAAACATTGCTGAATTTGACCATTGGACAGATAAGCAAGAAACAAAAACAGCTATTGATAATCTTATCCGTGATACACTTTGGGCAGAATTACCGGAGTGTTACGATGAAATTAGCATCTCTATGTATCGTCAGCAAATTTATGAATATGTTTATACTCGATACAGAGCAGTTGCTTAATTGAAATATCATAACTAGCCTCACCTACCATTATAAGAAAACAACCACACAGGAGTATTTCATTCTACTCTTGTATGGTCGTTATTTCTTTTGTCACCGCCTGAAGACGTCACTCAAAAAACTGTTTTTCTTACAATCCCTAAGTGAACTCCCCTTTAGCAGGACAATTTAAAGTCTCCTCAGACGAAGTCATGCTAAAATCGGCACTAATTGAAATTTCTGTTAAAGAAAGGGCTGCCAACCATGAATAATACACATCCTGTTCCTTATGAAATACTTCTCGAAAAATATATGGGAATTTTCAATCAAACGGGTGGAATTTACTTTATCATTTAACCATCCAAACAATAAAATACTCTCGAAGTCCTCACAAAATTCCAAAACACCTCAAGAGTATCATATATTCATTATCCCATTTATTAACTTATCAGAACCAACCCAGTTTCGCCATAAGTCTTTCAAATATTTACCACTCTTCTTACCACTAAACTTACCACTTTTTACCACCAGGATACGATAAAACATGGTAAATTACGATATTTTTGTTCTTATAGCTTTTTCTCCACAAATCTAGTAAAATCAAGCATTTCCACCACTTTCAATTCGTTACTTCTCCTCAACAACCTGAAAAATAAAAAATTTCAAATAATAACTTTCATCTGCCGCCCACAGAATTGGATGGTCTGGTGCCTGCTGCCGGAATTCCACCTGACGAAGACGCTTATGCACGCTGGTTGCCGCCTGACCGATTACCTTCGTGAACAACTCCTGTGTCATGAAATGGGAGCATGAGCAGGTTGCAAAATATCCGCCATTTTTTACAAGCTGCAGGCCTTTCCGATTGATTTCGCGATAGCCCTTGATTGCATTCTTGGTTGCCTCGCGCGACTTGGTAAATGCCGGCGGATCTAAGATCACGACGTCAAACTGCTCACCTGCCTCAGCAAGCTTTGGAAGTTCATCCAATACATTTGCCACCTCAAAATGCACAGCATTCTCCAAATGATTGAGCTTTGCATTTTCTCTTGCCTGCTCTACAGCAAACTCTGAAATATCAAGTCCTAACACATCGCTTGCGCCGGCATAGCCACAATTTAATGCAAAGGTTCCCATGTGTGTAAAGCAGTCCAGCACACGCAACGGCGTCTCCTGCTCTCCTCTGGTCAGACCTTTGATCAGTCTCTGCATCGCAAGCCGGTTGTATTTCTGGTCAAGGAAGAATCCTGTTTTCTGTCCATTTGCCACATCTACCTTATAATGCACGCCATTCTCCACAATCTCAACGACCGGATCAAACTCCGCACCGATACATCCTTTATATGGAGCAAGACCTTCCTTCTTGCGCACCTTCGCGTCACTTCGCTCATATACGCCGCGGATCTTGACACCATCCTGCGCCATAATATCTTTCAGCAAATCCACGATTTGATCCTTATATAGATCAATGCCAAGTGCGAGGGATTCCACCACAAGCACATCCGAGAATCGGTCAATTACAAGTCCCGGAAGAAAATCCGCCTCACCGAAAATCACACGACAGCAGGTAAGATCTTCACCCTGCATCACAGCCTTTCTGTATTCCCAAGCATTCTTTACACGCACGCGAAGAAACGCCTCGTCGATATCCTGCTCCGCATCTCTGGTCAACATCCGCACGGTGATTTTTGATTTCCGGTTGATGAATCCGCGCCCCATAGGATATCCATCGAAATCACGTACAATCACGATATCGCCATCTTCCACACTTCCCATCACGCTCTCTATCTCATTATCGAAGATCCAGAGTCCACCTGCCTTGATGGTACGTCCTTCTCCTTTTCGCAAATTCACAACTGCTTTCGGTTCCACTTGTATTTCCTCCTAATATATATGAACAATTTCGGTTTCTTTTTCTTTCCTATGGTATCACAGAGTGCTTTGTTTCTCAATCTATACTTTCTTTTTCTCTATCTGCTTCCGTTGGAGTATTCTTCCGTTTTTCAGCTTTTCTCCCCAACCAGCTTGCTTCTCCATCTCTTCGTATTGGAGTAATTTTCCGATTCCAGCCTTTTCTCCCTAACTCTCCACCCGCAATTGATAAATTTTCCCAACATATACAAAAAATCCTCTAAGCAGTTTGTTTAAGCTAACTTTTTGCGTTATAATAACCACGGCAATCAACCAAATACATAAAACATCCAGCAAAACAAGTAAAAATATACTTGACAAACCC
>CAVKUW010000106.1:0-36664 GCA_963659815.1 Butyricicoccaceae bacterium | reverse complement strand
TATATGTGAACATATATTCATATGTTTGTGTATATAAACAATTCAAAAAGGTTAATGCATTTTGGAGTTTTATATTCACTGCCTATCACGTAATTGCAAAACACGAGCATTATGGTAGGTAAGAGTTGTAGATCATCACATATTCTTAAGCAGACCATTGGAGCACATCAGCACTTAACGAACGAAGTAGCAATTCGCAGAATTGGTGCTTTGTGAGTTTAGTGTCTGCTATGTGCGGAAGTGAGAGGAGACATCCATGGAACTTTGTTCCATTTAGGATGGATGTCGACGACCTGTCACAGATCGTAGCGATGTGATGCTACCCGTACGAGTCTGCGTAGAAATGTGATGAGCTGCAACTCGCTACCACCACCTACATTCGTGTTTTGCTTCACGATTTGCAGTCACATAAAAGGAGGAAAATCATGTTCTTACAAATCAACAACCTTGAAAAGTTCTATGGTGAAAAAGACAACCGTGTCCAAGTCTTAAAAGGACTTTCTACCGGTATCGAGAAAGGCGAGATCTGTGTCCTGCTCGGTCCATCCGGTTCCGGTAAGTCTACATTGTTGAACATCATCGGCGGCATCGAAAGTTATGATAAGGGAGAGATCATCATCAACGGCGCTGCCATGTCTGCCATGAATGAAAAGCAGATGACACTCTACCGCCGTGAGCACTTAGGTTATGTGTTCCAGTTCTACAACCTGATTCCGAACCTGACGGTCAAGGAGAATATCGAGCTCGGTGCTTACCTCGGAAGCAACCCGCTGGATGTCGACGACCTGCTTCACACCCTTGGTCTGTGGGAGCACAAGGATAAGATTCCAAGCCAGCTTTCCGGTGGTCAGCAACAGCGTACATCCATCGGTCGTGCCATCGTCAAGAATCCGGATCTGCTGCTCTGCGATGAGCCAACCGGCGCCCTTGATTACAATACCTCCAAGGATATTCTGAAATTGATTGAAGACGTCAACCAGAAATACGGAAATACTATCGTCATCGTTACACACAACGACGCCATCAAGAACATGGCTGACCGTGTTATCAAGCTCCGTGACGGTATGATCCGAAAGGAATACACAAACGAGACAAAGACACCGGCTATGGAACTGGATTGGTAGGTGATCAGACATGGCGAACACAAAGAAAATCAAAAATCCATTGCGCAAACGTATTCTGCGCGATATCAAGAAGGAAAAAGGAAAATACATTTCCATCTTCCTGTTCCTGACTCTGATGATCGCGGTTGTCAGTGGTATGCTTGTCGGCTCTTACAGTATGCTGCACGCCTACGATGAAGGAATCGAGAAATACAGGCTGGAAGATGGACATTTTGCACTCAACACAGAAATGTCTGTGGAAGATGTACAGAAAATCGCAGATAAAGCGGATGAGCCATCAACAATCTACGAACAGTATTACTATAATTTCGATTACACCTTAAATGATGACGATGACTATTCCATCCGCATCTACAAAAACCGTGAGGCATTGAATACCTATTCTATCTTCGAGGGACATGCTCCGGAAAAAGATGGTGAAATCGCGATCGACCGTCTGTTTGCAGAGAACAACGATCTGAAGATCGGCGATACGATCACCGTTGACAAGAAGGCGCTTACAATCTGTGGTACAGTGGCTGTCCCGGATTATAGCTGCCTGTTCGAGAACAACTCCGACACTATGTTCAATGCGATGCGATTCTCCATGGCATTTGTAACCGATGATTATTTTGATACATTTACCGCTTCCAAGCTTATTTATAGCTATGCCTACCGCTACAACAACCGTGATCTCGACGATAAGCAGGCATACAAGGCAAGCACGAATCTGATGGATACATTTTCCGAAGAGCTTCCAGCATCCGGAAACTATATCACAGATTTCCTGATGCGCCAGAATAACAAGGCAATCACTTTCACACGGGAAGATATCGATGGTGACTCCAATTCCACCGTTATGATGCTGTATATCATGATCGCATTGCTTGCATTTATCTTCGCCCTTATGACCTTCAGCTCCATTGAAGCAGAAGCTGGTGCGATTGGTACACTGCGCGCATCCGGCTATACAAAGCAGGAAATGATCCGGCATTATATGGCTGCCCCAACCTTTGTTTTCATTATCAGCGCGCTCCTTGGAAATGTCCTCGGTTACTCGCTCATCCGAAAATACATGGAACAGCTTTACTACCACTCCTATTCGCTTCCGGTTTACCATGTAATCTGGAATGCAAATGCATTTTTACTTACAACGTTGATTCCGATCGCGATTTTGCTGGTCATCAACTACATTGCACTGGCATCCAAGCTGAAGCTTTCCCCACTGCAGTTCTTACGGCATGACCTTTCTACAAGAAAGAAAAAGAAGGTAAAGAAGCTTCCGAACTTCAAGTTCTTCACCCGCTTCCGTATCCGTACGATCCTGCAGAACCTGCCGAATTATATCACAATGGCGATTGGTATTCTCATGGCAAATATTTTGTTCCTGTTCAGTGCAAGTTTCATGCCGATCATGGAAAACCATACGGATAACGTGTTAGATCATGTGATCTCAAACTATCAGTACACTTTGAAAATGCCTGTGGAAACAGACAATGATTCCGCTGAAAAATATTGTGCGACCTCTTTGCAGGACAAGGACGAAGTGGAACTGCTTGTGTATGGTATCGAAGATGATTCCAAATATCTGACAAGCTGCACACTTCCAGCCAAGGAAGGGGAAGCCTATGTATCTGTCGCATACCTGAATCTGAAAGGATACAAGATCGGCGACACGCTCACGATGGATGAGAAATACGGAGACAATACTTATACGGTCAAGATTGCCGGAACGATCGACTATCCGGCAGCAATGTCCGTCTTCCTGCGTATCGACAATTACAACAAGCTTTTTGACAAGGACAGTGATTATTATTCCGGTTACTTATCCAACGAGCCGATCACAGACATTGATGATGCCTATATCTACTCGACGATGACACCAGCCGACTACACAAAGCTGAGTGACCAGTTAAATGATTCCATGGGACGTATGATGCCTCTGATGAAATATCTTTCCCTCATCATCTTTGTTCTGGTTATCTACCTGTTATCAAAGATCGTGCTGGAGAAAAACGCAGAGTCCATCTCACTGACCAAGATCCTTGGATACAGCAATCCAGAGATCAGCCGGATCTACATTGTATCAACAGCCGTTGCCGTGTTACTGAGCATCGCGATCAGTATTCCTCTGGTCACACTCAGTATCAATGGATTATTCACGTATCTGTTTGCTATGTTTGATATATGGCTGGAGGTACACATTGATTTCAATATCTATGTACAGATGGTAATCTGGGATATCGTATGCTATGGACTCTTAAGCTTCCTGCAGTACAAGAAGATCCAGAAGATTCCTATGGAAGAGGCATTGAAGAATCGGGAGTAATACAGCTTCACGAAAAATGTACAGTCAAAAACACCCAACTGCTTCTAAACAGTTGGGTGTTTCTTTTTATTCTGATCTATGATTTGATTTACTTCACTTCATACCGGTCGTGTCCCTGCAGTCTCGCCATCGCTCTGGCAAGAGAAGCACGGGATATATGATATTCAATGAGACTCTGCTTCTGCTGCATCTGCTCGATAGCTCTTTCCTTCGCAGCCTGTGCACGGAACTCATCGATTTCCTCCGGCTTTTCCGCTGAATAGACAAGAACAACAACCTCATTATTCTTTACCTTCAGAAGTCCATCGGAGCAGATTGCCACATGTTCCTCTCCATCAGGTGTTCTGAAATGTAATTCTCCGATCTTTATATTCGTCGTCATCTTCTCGTGATGTGCCAGAATCGCCATCTGTCCATCATAGCCGGGGAATTTCAGAATTTCACATGGTCCATCATAAAACACCCGGTCACAGGCTATGATTTTGAGTGAAAATGTATTCATACGCCATCCCCTTTCTTTCCTTTACAAGGTTTCTGCTTTCTTCTTTACATCCTCAATCGTACCGACATTGAAAAATGCTGCCTCCGGATACTCATCCATCTCACCATCTAAGATTGCCTTAAATCCACGAATCGTCTCCTTGACCGGCACGAATATTCCTTTAACATTCGTGAAGTTCTCAGCTACATGGAATGGCTGTGACAAGAATCGCTGTACCTTTCTTGCACGGTAAACCGTCTGCTTATCCTCATCGGAAAGCTCCTCCATACCAAGAATTGCAATGATATCCTGCAGTTCCTTATACTTCTGCAAGGTCTCCTGTACCTCGCGTGCGACACGATAGTGCTCTTCTCCAACAACATCAGCCTCCAAAATACGGGAGGTTGATTCCAGCGGATCAACAGCCGGATAGATACCCTGCTCCACAATCTTACGTGACAATACAGTCGTTGCATCCAGATGAGAGAAGGTCGTTGCAGGTGCCGGATCTGTCAGGTCGTCGGCCGGTACATATACCGCCTGTACCGATGTAACAGAACCATCCTTTGTAGAAGCAATACGCTCCTGCAATTCTCCCAAATCATTTGCCAGAGTTGGCTGATATCCAACGGCAGAAGGCATACGTCCAAGCAATGCGGACACCTCTGAACCTGCCTGTACAAAACGGAAGATGTTATCAATGAATAACAACACATCCTGCTTCTTTACATCACGGAAATATTCTGCCATCGTAAGTCCCGTCTCTGCCACACGCATACGGGCACCCGGTGACTCATTCATCTGTCCAAATACCAACGCTGTCTTATCAAGAACACCGGATTCTTTCATCTCATTCCACAGATCGTTTCCTTCACGGGAACGCTCTCCAACTCCGGTGAAGATGGAATAACCACCACTCTCCGTTGCGATATTGTGAATCAACTCCTGAATCAGGACGGTCTTACCGACACCGGCACCACCGAACAGACCGATCTTACCCCCCTTTGCATATGGGGCAAGCAGGTCGATAACCTTGATACCGGTTTCCAGCATCTCAACAACCGGGCTCTGATCCTCGAATGTTGGCGGCTCACGGTGGATACACCAGTGTTCTCCGTTCTCCAGACTTTCCTTATCATCCAATGTCTCACCGAGTACATTGAACAGTCGCCCAAGTGTCTGCTCTCCGACCGGAACCTGAATACCAGATCCGGTCGCTGTCACTTCCATATCTCTGCACAAGCCCTCGCTCGCTGCAAGCATGATACAACGGACAACATTGTCGCCGATATGCTGGGATACTTCCATGACGCATTTCTTTCCATTGTTCATCACATACAAGGCATCCTTGATACGTGGCAGGTTGCTGTCTGCGAACTCAACATCAACAACCGGTCCGGATACCTGTACGATCTTACCTTTATTTTCCATCATGCGATCGTTCACCTCGCTTGTTTCTTCTTTTTCTTCTTGAGTGCCTTAGCTCCACCGATTACCTCGGTGATCTCCTGCGTGATTGCCGCCTGACGCACACGGTTAAACTCAATCGAGAGTTCATGCAGCATTGCCTGCGCATTGTCCGTTGCCGCCTGCATCGCCATCATTCTGGCATTTTCCTCACTCGCGGAGCCCTCAACAAGAACACCATACATAAAACCTGTTACATAGTTATACACCAATTTCTCCAAAACCTTCTTCGGAGATGGATAGATCAAAAACCAGTCATCGGATTGCTCTGCTGCCTCACAGTCGCTGTTTCCGAATCCCTTCTGGGAATCCTCCAGCAGCTCCTTCTTGATAAACTCATGCGTCTTGAGTGGCAGGATCTCCTGCACCTCAACCTCTTCCTTCATGCTGTTTACCATCTTCGTATAGACAACATATACCTCGTCGATTTCTTCCTCCTTATATAACTCCACGATGCGCTCTGTAATCATTCGCGCACGATGGATGGAAGGGTTATTTGCCGAATAGAAGAATCCCTCTTCCAGTTTATATCCCTGGGAAGAGAAGAAATGGCGTCCCAGCTCTCCGACCACAAACAAGCGGTAGGAATCCGCCTCATCGACCAGCTTCTGCGCTTCCTTTAACACATTATGGTTATATGCGCCCGCCATACCTTTATCGCCTGTTATGACGATAAACGCACGCCGCTTGGTCGTCTCCAGCAGATCCTTGCCACGGTTATCAAAGAACAGATGCTGCATATCTGGGAAATGCAACAGAATATCTGCAATCTGTTCCTGCAATCCATAGAAGTACGGCTCGGTATTCTCCAGCTTCTGTCTTGCTTTCCGAAGCTTCATCGAAGACATCATATACATCGCCTTCGTGATCTTCATCGTGTCCTGGATACTTTTGATACGTGTGGAAATTTCTCTTGCATTTGCCATTTAATTCCCTCCGTTTTCGTCTTCCAAGCTCCTCTGCTTATATTCATTTGCTGCCTGTATGATTGCATCCTTCACATCATCTGCCAGATCCTTTGAGGAATCCAGACGTCCGATGATATCTGCATGATTCTTTGCAAAATCCTCCAGCAGTCCAAGACGGAATGCTTTGATCTTCTCAACCGGAAGATCACTGAATACATGTGCATTGGCAGCAACCAATGTAATAACCTGCTCTGCCATTGTAAATGGTCGACCAAGCGGCTGCTTCAACAGCTCCATCAGCGCACGTCCATGTGCTAACTGTTTCTTCGTGTTCTCATCGAGATCAGCAGAAAACTGTGTGAAAACTTCCATCTCACGATACTGTGCCAGATCAATACGGATACTTCCGGCTGCCTTCTTCATCGCCTTTGTCTGCGCCGCACCACCGACACGGGATACGGAAAGTCCGACATTGACGGCTGGCCGCTGACCTGCAAAGAACAGCTCGCTCTCCAGATAGATCTGTCCATCTGTGATAGAAATAACATTTGTCGGGATGTATGCAGACACATCGCCTGCCTGTGTCTCAATGATTGGAAGCGCGGTAATACTTCCGCCGCCAGCCTCGGCTGTCACACGGGAAGAACGCTCCAGCAATCTTGAGTGCAGATAGAATACATCACCCGGATATGCCTCACGTCCTGGTGAACGCTCCAGCAAAAGTGAGATTGCACGATAGGCAACCGCATGCTTGGACAGATCATCATAGACGATCAGAACATCCTTGCCCTGATACATGAAATACTCTGCAAGTGCTGTACCTGCATATGGTGCGATATACTGCAATGGCGCCGGATCGGATGCTGTTGCAGCAACGACGATCGTGTAATCCATCGCATCATTTTTCTTCAACGTATTTACTAACTTCGCGATTGTCGATGCCTTCTGTCCGATTGCTACATAGACACAGACAACATCTTTACCCTTCTGGTTCAGGATTGTATCCATCGCGATGGATGTCTTACCAGTCTGTCTGTCACCGATAATCAACTCACGCTGTCCACGACCGATTGGGAACATCGAATCGATTGACAGGATACCTGTCTCCATAGGAACTGATACGGATTTACGATCGACAATACTTGGTGCCGGGTTCTCGATCGGACGGTAACCATCCTGTGTGATATCGCCCTGTCCATCAATCGGTGCACCAAGTGCATCTACAATTCTTCCAAGGAATGCATCTCCGACCGGGATACCAGCCATCTTGCCGGTACGAACGACACGGCTGCCTTCCTTGATCTCTGTATCACGGCCAAACAGGATAACACCGATCTCATCGCGTCTTACATCCTGTACCATACCCTTGACACCACAGTCAAAAAGGACGATCTCACCGTAAAATGCATGGTCGATACCATCGACATTTGCGATACCATCACCAACCCAGTTGACAACACCAATCTCCTTATCCTTTGCCTGCAGCTCGAAATCTGCGATATCGGCTCGCAGAATGGAAATGATGCTCTCCTCGCTGACCGTTGCCAGCTTCTTGCCTGCCAAAGACTGGTTAATATGCTTCTGCAGCTGGTCGATACGTCCCTGCTCGCTCCAGTCGTACTCTTTATTTCCAACACGGATGATAAATCCACTCTTGATGGATGCATCTTCCTTGCCAACGATCTTGATATCCGGATTGTTGCATTCCTTTGCAAGGAACAACCGGATTCGTTCCTTCTGCTCTGGTGTCGGTGGTGTCACATATGTGAGCTCTGCCTGCGCTTCCACCTTCTCCGGTGTCTTCGTCAGCTCAATGTATGCCTGCTCGATTTCATCTAACAATCCGAAATCGCCATTGTCACACAACACCTTCAGGAAGTTCCGGGTCTCCTTCGGGAATACCCGATCGATTACCAGATGCTTCTTCTCAAGAGGAATAGTTGGATTCTCAAAATCCATTCCAATCTGTGGAACTGCCTCTAAAATATCCTTTACGCTCTGCAGATTTGACTTCGCGTTTTCAACGAGCTTCAAATCTGCTGCATAGTCCTTTGCTGCTCGAATCACGTTTCATCACCTGCTTTATCTAAAAATTTGTCGTACAGTGCGTTGTCCACGTCTGCACCTTTTTTCTCTCCTACTACCTTAACCGTTGCATCGACAACCATATCAGCAATCTCTTTTTCTGCTTTCTTCAAGATCTGTGCCTTCTGGTTTTCTGCATCTGCGATTGCATCTTCCTTTACCTGCTTTGCAGTCTTCTCTGCATCTGACACAATCCGCTTATATTCTGCATCTGCGGTCTGTCTTGCCTCCTGAAGCACCTGTTTCTTGGTCTCCTCTGTATTTGCAAGACTTGCCTCATACTGCTTTCTTGCTTCCTCCGCTGCCTGCTTACTCTCGTCCGCTTCCTTGAACTGTCTGTCCGCTTCCTCCTGACGCGCAGCAATGATCTTCTGTACTGGCTTAAACAGGAAAATCCGCATCAACACGAACAAAAGCAGCAGATTGATTATGGTAAGTAATAAATTCCAATCTACTCGGAGCATGTTACCACCCTGCCTTTCCTGTGATTACTTCAACATTACTATGATCATAAGTGCGATAACGAAACCGTAAATAGCAGTTGCCTCTGCAAGTGCACAACCAAGAATCAATGTCTTGTTGATCTTACCTTCTGCCTCAGGCTGTCTTGCGATTGCCTCTGCTGCCTTACCTGTTGCAATACCGATACCAATACCTGCGCCAAGCGCTCCTAAAACTGCAATACCTGCACCAATTGCGATTATTGTACCCATAATAATTATCTCCTTTTCGTTTATTGTTCAATTTCTTCACTGATGTACAGTGATGTTAAAAATACAAATACATATGCCTGCAGCAATCCATCAAACAGATCAAAATACAAAGAAAAGACTGCCGGCAGAACAACTGGAACAACCATCTTAATGAGTTCCATAATTACAAATGCACCAAGCACGTTACCAAAGAGTCGCATGCACAGTGACAAAGGTCGTGTAAATACCTCTAAGATATTGATTGGAGTGACGATAGCGATCGGTTCTACGAACTTATGCAGCCACTTCTTCACACCCAGATGGTAAATACCTGCCGCCTCAACCAAGACAATACTCATAACCGCAAGTGCGATCGTGACATTCAGGTCTTTCGTCGGGGACTTAAATCCAAACAATCCAATGATGTTCGATACACCAATATACAGCAATACAGTTGTCAGATATGGGACATACGCTTTTCCTTCTGGTCCGATCATATCCTCCACCATGCTGGTCAGCTTTGTAACAATCGTCTCTGCGATTGCCTGACGTTTGCTGATGTGATCAATTTTCATGTTTCTTGTCAGGATGATTGCAACAAGAACTAGCACTGCCATGATGATCCATGTTACGACCACAGATTCAGATACGTCGATACCACCGAAGATCGGAATCGTAAAAACGGTCTCACAGTTCAGTTCTTCCATCAGGTCTTTTGCAAGATCTTCCAAAAAAACCATCTCCTTTTCTCGTTTTATCCTTTCTACCCACGTAAAAGTGTATACCTTTTTTTGTCGAAAGTAAAACGTATTTTTCTATAAAAAAACAACCCAAACAGATTGTTATTTTAGCATTTTTAACATAACTTCATACAGATTAAATCATCTGTTCTATCAAATCATAATGCCTGTCAATCGCGGAAAGCATAGCTGGCTCATTTTTCTGTACCAGATTCTGGTAAATGTCCTCATGACACTGCCTCAGTTTCTCCCGTACCGGCTCATCCGCAAGCTCGATCACATAGTTGATCCAATCCCGGTACGCATCAGTTACCGCCTCCATCAAAACCGCCCACAAATGATTGCCTGTCGCTTTGATCAGTGTGTCGTGAAACTCTTTGTCCACATCGGTCAGATCTTTGCCCTCAAAGAGCTTCATCTCCTCAAGCTTTGTCTCTAAGATTGACTCATACTCATATGAAAGTCCTTTCGTGATCAGATTCGTACAGACTGCCTTCTCCATCACCCGGCGGAATTCAAATATTTCTTCTTTCGTGATCGTTCCAAGCGCAAGCATCACCGTAAGCGACTGCCGGATGGACTCACCCACATGCCTCGATACATAATTGCCTGAACCCTGTACCCGGTCGATCAGCCCCATGCCATGCAGGATACTGATTGCCTCCCGGATTGAATTCCTGCCGATGCCTAACTCCTCCGCAATCTTCCGTTCCGGTGGAAGCTTACTACCTAACTGCAGCGATCCTTCCTTGATCCGGTCTATGATATAGGTGATTGCTTTTTCATATTCCTGTGTTGTCTGTTTCTCCATTTCTTTCATCACCTACTCTAACCCTGTCTGTTTGATATACTGCTCGATCTGCGCGATTGCACCTGCTGTACCAAGCTTCGAGACATTTAAGCACAGATCATAATTCTCTGCCATGCCCCATGTCTCTCCGGTATAATATTTGTGATATGCCGCACGCCGCTCATCCGTCGCCTGCACAAGCTTCTTTGCCTGCTGCTCTGAGATTCCATGCTTCTTCGCGATCGTCTCGATCCGCATCGCATCATCTCCGGTCAGGAAGATGGCAAGCTTATCTTTCCGGTCCTTAAATACATAATCACCGCATCGACCTAAGATAATACAATTTTTTTCTTCCAGAATCCCGGACAATGCTTTCTTCGGTGTCTCATAAAATACACCCTCGCTCTCTGTCTGGGATATCGTGTACATCAGTGTATCCATCGGTGTCTCTCCATAGAAATCCGGATACCGGTCATACAATCCATACCCTTTTGCAAGCTCTGAGATGACCGAGCGATCATAAAATGGAATATGATAGATCTGTTCCAACGCATGACCAATCTCGTCGCCACAGCAACCACATTTTCTACCAATCGTAATAATCATAACGAACACCTCCTAATTCCTAATTGCACATGTTGTGATGCATATATTTTAATATTATTTCATTTCATATGCGATGTATTGAAACTAAGAAGTTCTAACTGTTCTGATATACACATCATTTTCTCACGCAACCGCCGCCAATTCACCATCCATGGCTCAGTGGCGGCTTGTTTGAACATCGTGTTCAAACATTGCTGGATAACTCGCAGAACACTAAGAACTTCTAAGTTTCAAACATATGCATATTTCACGAATTAATATTAAAATATATGCATTTCACACTCATAATCCTTGATTTGCAATTATCAATTATATCCTTTTACCTTCTTTACATGAAATTCGCGTAGACGGATGCGAGTACAACTGTCAGGATTCCGGTGACGGCAATCGCCAGACTACTCATTGCACCTTCCACTTCGCCCATCTCAATTGCCTTGGCTGTACCGATCGCATGGGACGAGGATCCCATCGCAAGTCCCTTGGAGATTGGCTCCGTGATACGGAAAAGCTTACATACGAATTCTCCCAAAATATTTCCAAGCACACCGGTTACAACGATGACAGCAACCGTGATCGTCACATAGCCGCCAAGTTCTTCTGAAACGCCCATACCGATTGCTGTCGTGATGGACTTTGGAAGCATCGTGACATATTCCTGATGTGTAAGTCCCATGAGCTTCGACAATACAAATACGGTTGTCAGACTCGTAAGCACGCCCGCCGTGATTCCAAGCATCACCGCTTTGACATTCCGCTTCAATAACTGCCACTGCTCATATAGTGGAATCGCCAGACACACCGTTGCCGGTGTCAGAAACCAGCTTAAATACACGGCACCCTTGTTGTACGTGTCGTAATCAATATGTGCACATACAAGTACGATGATCGTAAGGATCATCGAGATCAGCAATGGATTGAAGATTCCTAACTTAAACTTCTTCTTTAATAATGCACCTGCCAGATACGCAAGCAGACTGAGTGTCACGCCTGCAAACATCGACGTCTGAAATAACTCTTTCATGCCTTCTGCTCCTTTGCCTTCTCTTTTGCTTTAGTTCTCTTGATCACGCATTGGGATACGCGTCCGGTCGCACCCATAACTGCAATGAGTGCCACAACCGTAATCACACTGACTGAAACTAACACCGGCTTCAACGTGCCCCACGATGCCATCAGCCCAACGCCCGCCGGGATGAACATCACTGGCATGATCTCAATCAGGAATTTTCCGACATCCTTCACCGCATCGAGCTTAATGATTCCACTGAGCAACCCGGCAAATAAAATCACCATGCCGTAGATGCTTGCCGGAATCGGCAATGGCAGAAAGTATTTTAGCAACTCTCCTAAAAAGGAGATAAACAAGATTAACAGAAACTGTCGTAAGTATTTCATAATGACTCTCTTAACTCCTATAACGCAAATTGGTAGCACCACTTTGGTGCTACCAATTATTATAAATCGCATATTCAAATTGTCAATTATGAATTTTGCCACATTTTTCTAAAAAATATGCAAAAATTACTACATCCTTTTACACGCCTATGCTTGTACCCGGTTCATATACTGCTCCCACAGCATAGCAACCTGCGTTCCTGTCACATAGACCTGATACGAATCACCTACCGTCTGATCTTCCGGATCAACAAATTCGATTCCAAGCACATACCCATCTGCATCCTGCTTCATTTCGAATAGATATGCCCCTTCGCAGGTCTTTGGAAATTCTGCCGTCTCCACCACGGAAAGCTCGTAGTCTGTGACCTCCGACTGCAGCACATCATTTGCATCATAATACTTGTAGCCATCACGCACACAGCGGATCAGCTTTCCATCTGTGATGCGGATTTTCGTCGTACCTGCATAGCTTTCGGTATAATTTGTATTCTGGCTGTTGTCCGCCTTCACGATCAGCGCTTCTACAACAAGCTCCACACCATTTTCTGTCACTGCAAATGTATCGATCTGACAGTCGTCAAACCGGAAATGCTCTAATTCATCTACACTTTTATATGCCATTGTTGTTCATCCTTCCTTTGTATCGTTTTATAAACTGCTAAGAATCTTCCATTATCGATTCTGCACTTTTTTGAATTTAAATTATTATAGTATAGGCGATAGAAATTGACAACATTGCATTCATATGAAACCCATGATTTCAAGTCATTTTTTCGCATATATTTTCATTTTGATCTGCTTGACTTTATCTTCCCACTGTACTATGATTGAATCAATGCAGGTATAGTTCATTGGTAGAACACCAGCTTCCCAAGCTGGATAGGCGGGTTCGATTCCCGTTACCTGCTCTTTTTTTTGTCCAAAAAGAGGCACCCGTTAAGGTGCCTCTTCTTTTATCTATCTTGAAATATTTTACACGATATCTTACTCTGCAGTTGTATCTGTAGAAGTCTTCGCCTCTGCTGGAGCTTCTACCTTGATTCCATCCAAGCCTGTGATGTTCACATTCTTGTTAACCTTCGCATCGTATGTATTCGCACGCATGATATCGGCGATATCGATACCTGTGACTTCCTTCACAGACTCCATCGTCTTCGCAAGTACCTGTGGCACATACGAACCCATCGAACCAACACCGGAACCCTCGCCGTTGCCATCGATGATCGTAACCTTGTCGATCGTAGAGAGTGGCTCCGCGATTGCCTTTGCCATCTCCGGCAATGCCTTCACGATCATTTCCACCATCGCTGCCTGACCATACTTCTTCATAGCCTCGGCTTTCTTCTCCAGTGCCTCTGCCTCTGCAAGACCCTTGGCTTCGATTGCCTTCGCCTCTGCCTCGCCGACTGCACGGATACCTGCTGCCTCCTGCTGCTTTGCGAAAAGCTCTGCTTCTGCTTGTGCCTTCTTCGCTTCAGCTTCCTGCTGCTTCTCGAACTTATCAGCTTCCGCATTTCTCTGACGCTTGTAAAGCTCGGCATCTGCCTGCTGCTGTCTTGCGAACTTATCAGCTTCCGCCTTCTTACGGATATCCGCGTCGAGGGACTGCTCCATAACCTCGGCTTCCTTCTTCTTCAGGTCAACTTCCTTCTCCTGACGTGCGATATCTGCCTCGGTCTTTGTAACCTCAATTGTCTTACGCTGTGCTTCCTTCTGAATCTCGTAAGCTGCATCTGCTTCCGCATTCTTCGTGTCTTCGATCGTCTTCAACTCTGCCTTCTTGATTGACAGCTCATTCTGCTTAACAGCGATTTCCGTATCGGACAATACCTTCGCATCGTTCGCTTCTTTTCTAGCCTGTGCCTGTGCGATCGCTACATCACGATCTGCATTTGCCTTGGCAATGCTTGCGTTCTTCTGGATCGCTGCCATGTTATCCTGACCAAGTGCAATGATCAGGTCATTCTGATCCTCTACATGCTGGATGTTGCAGGAAATAATCTCGATACCCAGACGGTTCATATCCACCTGTGCCTTCTCCTGCACCTGATCACCGAAGGACTTACGATCGTTACACAGCTCCTTCAGACTGATCGTACCAATGATTTCTCGCATGTTACCCTGCAGAGAATCCACCAACGCCTGCATGATTTGTGGCTCCTTCATGTTCAGGAAGTTCTTCATTGCAAGCTGGATACCTTCTTCATCCGTACGGATCTTAACCTTTGCAACTGCATCGATGTTAACACCGATGAAATCAAGCGTCGGTACATAGTCACCCGTCTTGATGTCAATACTGATCTGCTTAATCAGCAATTCATCCTTCCGCTCGAAGAACGGAAGCTTCAATCCCGCTTTACCAATCAGGATCTTTGGCGTCTTTCTTAAACCGGAAATGATATACGCCTTATCCGGTGGTGATTTGACATAACTGGTAAATAAGATGACCAGCAATGCCACGACAATGATAATAATTGCGATTGTTGAACCTGCCATACTATAACCCTCCATATTTTGACAAAATATATTTGAGTTGATTATATCATATCATTTCTGTAATTACTATCGTATTTTTCTGCAAAATTCATACATTTATCATGCAAAATTTAAAATCATCTTTATTATTCTATTATACTAAGCATCTGTAACTCAGTCACAGGAGACGTAAATGAGACTGAATAAGAATATCCATCCTTTTGCCAGATTGCTAACACATATCCTGCTGTATCGCCCTTCAATGTTACTTTCACATCGCCTGCCTGTACAATTTTGACAATATCGTATATATTATAATCTCCGGAAATGTCTGTATTTCCCTGTGTTACACGATACAACGCTGTCTGCGATGTCCCTTCGTAACTTATCTCTGCATATTCTTTCCAGCACGCATAATACGTTGTCTTTTCTACCTCGAATGGCAGATTATGGATCTCAGAAACTGTAAATCCTAATATTTCCGACAATTCATCCACAGAGGTGCATTCTGTTACATCGTATACAACCGCAACTGTATTTTCCTCCGTTGTCCCTTGACTATCATGCCGCACATTCTTTCCAACGAATACACCTGCCACCAATGCTATGCATACACACGCCACCACAATTGCAGGAACTGGATTCCGCCAACGTTGCCGTTTTTCTACCGATTCGCGCATCGACGAACTTACCCTTGCTCTCATTGCATCTGTCACATAGACGTGCTCCATGATCTCATGATATTTGTCACTCAAAATCATACACCTCCCCCAATATGTCCCTCAACATCTGTCTTCCTCTGGACAGGTCTGACCGTACGCTTCCTTCTTTCCGACGCAAAATACGAGCAATCTCTCTGGTTTGATAACCTTCGTAATAAAACAAATGGATTGCTTCACGAAATTGCTCTGGGAGTTGTTTCACGGCATCCCACACATAAGACAGATCATCCCTGCGTTCTTCCGACAATTGCTCCTCCAATTCATCTGTCTGCCGAATCCGGTTATACTCTATTTTATTTTTGCTTTTATTTGCTGCCACACGCAGAAGCCATGCCTTTTCATGTTTGGCATTCAGCAATATCGGTTTATTTTGTATGTACGCAATCATAGTATCCTGCAGGATATCCTCTGCGTCTGCCATATTATGCAAATACGAATATGCAAGACGCAAAATAGAATCGCCGTATTCAGTCAGCATTTGCTCCGCTTGCCGCTCCTGTTTTTCCTGTGTTCTCAAGAATTTCTGCTCATTCATTTCCAGCATCCGCGGTAATTCCAGCTCCTGTTTTTCTCGCCATGTATGTCTCCGACATACTCTGACATGAAACCACGATATACCAATATACAGATATCGAAGAACACGGGATTCAATTTTCTTCATTCCAAGTATCTGTTCCATATGAGTCTCTCCGTCTTTATTCCTGCTCCACCGTATCCATCAGTTCAGAAATATATTGCACAAGTGTATCCTCACTGAGTTCTGTCGTGCTACCAATGGCATAAGCATACCCATTTGCATTCCAGATTGCAAGCTTATATCCATTTTCTGTACCTTTTATCATAACAGACTGTCCCTGCACTTCAACACTCTTTTCTTCTTTGTAAACATTATAATCGCCACTGATGTCTTCCGCTCCGACTCCTTTTCTAAACCAGAGCTCTGCATCTTCACCATGTGAAAACTGCACTTCGATCATATCCTCTTCAATGGCAGTAATATATTTTTCATCATAACCAACGACACTCTCCGGCACCCGGATAGAAAATCCTGCCAGTTTTTCCGCATCTCCAATCGTCGCACATTCTACAAATGGATTTGCAATCTGCACATTTTCGGTCGTTTCTTTCCCTGTACCCTGATTTGCATCTGTTTTCCCTGTCTGTGATTTTACACATGCTGTCATCATACACACTGCCAATACGCCTGCTAAAATGGCACTTCCAATTCTAATTTGTTTTCTCATAAGAAAAACCCCTTTCATCGTATAAATTTAAGAACATTTTTGTTCTTCTACTTTCTATACAGATGAAAGGGGCTAAATGTTGCAATTATATTTATTTTTTTCTATTTCTCTTTGTTCTGAAATAATTTGTTATATTTTTTAATTCCTTTATCCGGATTCTGATTTATCCAGAAAACCAGATATCCGCCAATCAGGAACATAGCTGCGCCTACACCGACAAAAAATACAAAATACTTTGACAGGATTCTTCCATCCATGATTTTCTTTGGGTTTTCCGGATCATAATATACCGTTACTTTTTGCCCTTTTATTTCGCCGACTGCATCATCATGGTATAATCCGGTGTAAGATTTTCCATTCACTTCATAAGTGACATACACCTTGTTTGTTGATCTATGGTGGTAAATATGAGTTATCTCCCCTTGAACCGTATCTGCATTTCTAAGAAAGAGTTTATTATGAACTGACATTCCAAGCCCCACGAATAGCAAAACCAATCCGACAATCATAATACTCAGCATTTCCTTACGGGCAGACTTTTCTCTTATCTTTCTATCTCCGACATCATCCCCAAAAAGCTCCGCTTGTTCTTCCTCTGACATAATGTATGGATTTCTATTTGATGCAGATGAAAGTTTTCCATCTCGTTGATAAACAATTTTCTCAATCGGCGTTGTTCTTGTTGTTTCAACCACATAGGGATCCTGTTCCAAATCACTGAACTTCCCCAGTGAAGGATCTTTCAATTCTTCCTGCAGGTCTTTCATGCGTTGTACCGGATCTGTATCTTTTAACTTTAATGACATTGTTTTCTCCCCTTCTTAAAAAATAACGGATTACTATTAAATATTTTCGTTCATGTTAACACTAACATACTTATGCGAAAATAACAATGTGAGATTTTCTTCTGTTATGGATATGATTTCAATTCTGGTTTCTAAATTTTGGATATTGGCTAGTTTAGATTCTGGTTTGGGTTTTCTTGCTTGCTTTTCTCTGTCTACGCCCACGCCGTGGGTTTTTCCGCTTAATTTCTCTCCCTCACACCCAAATTCATCTCCGTATCTTTCCGATTAGATTCTGGTTTGGGTTTTCTTGCTTGCTTTTCTCTGTCTGCGCCCACACCGTGGGTTTTTCCGCTTAATTCAACTCTCATAAGCCCAGATTTATATTTTAGAGAAAATAATATACAAGATATAACTGAATCCACATACACGGAAAGAGATGTAGAATGGCTTAGAGAAGACTTAGAAAAAATGCAATAAAAAGGGAACCAATCAATTAAGAAAGGTTCCCATATATTTGACTATTTGTGTGTCAAGTTGATGTGACAAATAAGTGTCAAATAAGTGTCAAACGATATACATTTTGTCACTTTTTATCACTTTCGACTACTTCTAAAAACCTAGCATTTAAGCCATTTTCTTAGAACTTTCCAGCCTTTGCTGCTTCCTCAACAGAAACTGCAACTGCAACAGTAGCACCAACCATAGGGTTGTTACCCATACCGATCAGACCCATCATCTCTACGTGAGCTGGTACAGATGAAGAACCTGCGAACTGTGCATCACTGTGCATACGTCCCATAGTATCTGTCATACCATAAGAAGCAGGACCTGCTGCCATGTTATCTGGGTGAAGTGTACGTCCTGTACCACCACCAGATGCTACGGAGAAGTACTTCTTACCCTGCTCGATACATTCCTTCTTGTATGTACCTGCTACTGGATGCTGGAAACGTGTTGGGTTTGTTGAGTTACCTGTGATAGATACACCAACATTCTCATGATGCATGATTGCAACACCTTCCTGAACATCGTCAGCACCGTAACACTTAACAGTTGCACGAAGACCATTTGAATATGGCTTCTCATATACTACGTTCAGCTTAGCTGCCTTGTAATCGTACTTTGTCTCAACAAATGTAAATCCGTTGATACGTGAAATAATCTGAGCTGCATCCTTACCAAGACCGTTCAAGATAACACGAAGTGGCTTCTGACGTACCTTGTTAGCCTTCTCTGCGATACCGATTGCACCCTCAGCAGCTGCAAATGACTCATGTCCTGCAAGGAAACAGAAGCACTCTGTCTCTTCCTCAAGGAGCATCTTACCAAGGTTACCATGTCCAAGACCTACCTTACGGTGATCAGCAACAGAACCTGGAATACAGAAAGACTGAAGTCCTTCACCGATTGCTGCTGCAGCATCTGCTGCTCTTCTGCAACCCTTCTTAATTGCGATAGCTGCACCTACTGTGTAAGCCCAGCAAGCATTCTCAAAACAAATTGGCTGAATCTTCTTAACCTGATCGTAAACATCAAGTCCAGCGTCCTTTGTAATCTTCTCAGCTTCTTCGATAGAGCTGATACCATAGCTGTTCAATACAGCGTTAATCTGGTCAATTCTTCTTTCATATGATTCAAATAAAGCCATTGTCGTTTCTCCTTTCCTCTTATTCCTGTCTAGGATCGATAATCTTCACTGCATCAGCAACACGGCCATACTGACCCTTTGCCTTCTCCCATGCTGTGTTAGGATCATCACCCTTCTTAATGAAGTCTGTCATCTTTCCAAGAGAAACGAACTGGTATCCGATAACTTCGTTATCAGCATCAAGTGCGATACCTGTTACATAGCCCTCAGCCATCTCAAGGTAACGAACACCCTTCTCCTTAGTTGCATACATTGTACCAACCTGAGAACGAAGACCCTTACCAAGATCCTCAAGACCTGCTCCAACTGCAAGACCGTCATCAGAGAAAGCACTCTGTGTACGACCATAAACAATCTGAAGGAACAGCTCTCTCATAGCTGTATTGATCGCGTCACATACAAGGTCTGTATTCAGAGCCTCAAGGATTGTCTTACCCTGCAAAACCTCTGCTGCCATAGCTGCAGAATGTGTCATACCAGAACAACCAATTGTCTCAATCAAAGCCTCTTCAATCACGCCATCTTTAACGTTCAGTGAAAGTTTACAAGCACCCTGCTGTGGTGCGCACCAGCCAACACCATGTGTAAAGCCAGAGATATCTTCAATCTTCTTTGAGTGTACCCACTTTCCTTCTTCAGGAATAGGAGCTGGCTCATGCTTTGCGCCCTTGGCTACTGGGCACATGTTTTCAACTTCCTTCGTGTAAATCATTGTGGAACTCCTTTCAATTTTAAAATTTTATAGAGAGATGCTTTTTTTCATGCAAAGCACCATCAACTACATTTTCTCACAAAGTCATAATTTCGTCTACACCTTTTTTGTCATTTTTTTTTAGAATATGCAAACATGGCTAGTATCTGCATTTCCATGACAAACCCGGATTATTCCTTTGTCTTTCCAAGCTTCTTATCTGCTTTCTTGTCTTCCTTTTTGTCTTCTTTCTTCTCGACCTTCTCTGTATCCTCTTCCTCATCCTTTACGACTGCAGAACCTGCTTTTTCGATCTCAGCGATCGCGTTCTTGTGCATTGGGATACGGCAGTTCTTGTTGTTACCGAACTCTACGATAACAGTTGTATCATCTACGATATCAAGGATTGTACCATAGAAACCACCTGTGGTCATGATGTTGTCACCCGGCTCCATTGCCTTGTGCAGATCTTCCATCTGCTTCTTCTGCTTCTTCTGTGGACGGATGATCAGTAACCACATGAATCCGACTAAGATTACAATGTAGATTATCCAGAACAATCCACTTGGCTGCTTTGATGTTGTTGCTGATTCCAGTAATGTTAATAACATGTTTTAAAACTCCTTTTATTTATTCTTGATTTTGAAAGCCTTCCAATTTCTGTCGTTTATATTCACTATAACGATGTTCCTCGATTGCCTCCCGAATCTCTTTCATCATATTATTATAAAAATATAAATTATGCAAGACGCAAAATCTCATTCCAAGCATTTCCTTTGCCTTAAGCAGATGACGGATATACGCTCTTGAATACTTCTTACATGCAGGACATCCACAGCCTTCCTCGATTGGACGCTCGTCAAGTTCATATTTCGCATTGAACAGATTCAGCTTGCCATGATTCGTGTAGACATGTCCATGTCTGCCGTTTCGGGATGGATATACACAGTCAAAGAAATCAACACCCCGTTCTACTGCCTCTAAAATATTTGCTGGTGTACCCACACCCATCAGATAGGTTGGCTTGTTCTCTGGCAGGTATGGTATGACTGATTCAATGATGTGATACATCTCAGCATGTGTCTCTCCAACTGCCAGACCACCAATCGCATACCCATCCAGATCCATGTCTGTTATCCGCTTTGCATGCTCGATACGAATATCCTCAATGATGCCACCCTGGTTAATACCGAATAACATCTGCTGTTTGTTGATCGTATCTTCCAGACTGTTCAACCGCTGCATTTCCCGCTTGCATCGCTCTAACCAGCGTGTTGTACGGTCTACCGACGGCTGGATATAGGAACGATCTGCCTTTGCCGGTGCACACTCATCGAACGCCATCGCGATTGTTGATGCAAGGTTCGACTGAATCTGCATGCTCTCCTCTGGTCCCATGAAAATGAGACGACCATCCACGTGTGAATGGAATGTTACGCCCTCTTCCTTGATCTTACGCAGACCTGCAAGGGAAAACACCTGAAATCCGCCGGAATCGGTCAGAATTGGCTTGTCCCATACCATGAACTTATGCAAACCGCCGAGCTTCTTTACAACCTCGTCGCCTGGTCTCACATGCAGGTGATACGTGTTTGACAGTTCCACCTGTGTTCCGATCGTCTGCAGATCCTCGGTTGATACCGCGCCCTTGATGGCGGCGGCTGTACCGACATTCATAAAGACTGGTGTCTGAATCACGCCATGCGGCGTTGTAAATTCACCACGTTTGGCGCTACCATCTTTCGTAATCAATTTATAACTCATACTGTTGCTCCTTTATTTTAAATCTCTTGATATCTTTGCTTGTTTTTTTGCCTTATGCCCGATATAATAATTCTGTCACACAGATCATGATTTCATTTTCGGTGACATATTTTATACTACCAAGGCAGGTGATACTGTGTTTCGTATCTGGGGAAAAATAATGAAAGATAATCGTCTCGTCAAAGACCATACCGTCTGCATCGAAGACTACACCTTGACGCGTACAAAAAAGGTGTATGCCGCCCTTGACGAGCTATGCTACACCTTTGATCTAGCGAAGCCTATCTGGTTAAAATCCAACCAGCAGGATTTTATTCGTCATGCAAGAACCCGGTTCACGCAGGATAATTTCATTGAATCCATTGATTTTGATTATCTTGACTTTCAGGTCATCGAGGAGGACTACTGATTATTCCTGATCAGAGTCCTCTTCGTTTGTTTCCGCATCATATTCTGTATCATCTTCCGATTCTTCATCCTGACTTTCTGAATTTCCACTGTCTTCTGCATCTTCCTGAACTTCAAATGCTTCATTCAAATCAGTTTCTTCTGACGCATCTTCTGTCTGACCAGCTTCCGCTGATTCTGTCTCTTCCTCTTCCTCTGCGGATGCAATCGTCGGAATCTCTGCAGCCTGACCATCATCTTCGGAAAAATAATCGGAATAGTCTGTATTATCACCATTTGCAGTCTGTACCGTTGTTTCTTCTAATATCTTATTGATCTCGTCTAAGTCGGCTGCACGCAGACTTCCGATGATCTTGGCAATCTCATTTAACTCATCGATCACGCCATTTAATTCGTTTAAGTTTGTCTCACACAGATCTGCGGAAGACTGTGCGTTTGCTGCAATCTCCTCGCTGGCTGCCTGCTGGTTTGCCAGTCCGTCAATAATAGAATTGTTCGATGCATCCAGATTACCGGAAAGCTTATCCAGCTGCTTCATATCGCCGGACAACTCCTCCACTGCACCGGCGATCGTCTGGAAACTTCCATCGGCTGCCTCAATATATTTTGCCTGCTCAGATACTGCATCAACGCTTCGGCGAACCAGAGCAGAGGTATGGTTGGCAAGATCTGTCACACCCTTTAAAAGCTGTGTGATACTGTCGATGGAACTTCTTGTATCATCTGCCAGCTTCCGAATTTCATCTGCAACTACGGCAAATCCACGTCCCTGCTCTCCGGCACGTGCTGCCTCGATACTTGCATTTAACGCAAGCAGGTTTGTCTGGCTGGAGATCTGATAGATGATCTGTGTAATCTCCTCTGCGGACTGGATCTTCTCACAGAGTTCTTCGGATACACGTGTTACATCCTCATTTGCAACATTGATATCGTCGGACTTATCTTTCAGACTTTCAATAATATCCAAACCGGACTTTACGGATTCGATTGCCCGCTGTGTCGACTGTACGGTGTTATCTTTGACGTCGATCAGGTTATCAATGATATCCTGAATCTGCTGTGTCATCGTTGTTGACACTTCCATATTTTCTGCGGTATCTGTAACGCCGGTTGAAATAGCATCAACAGACTTCGTAACTTCTGCTGTCGCTGCCTGAAAATTATCAAGCTTTGACTGAAGCTGCTCGATATGCGCATTTCCGTTATCTACGACCTTTACCATGTTCTCTGTGATTTCTTCCTGATATGCAACATGGTACTCGATTTCCTGACGATCCGTCTCCTGCTCGCGCAGTGTAATGTTACAAGCCATCAGAATGCCGAATGTGAAAATAGCTGCCAAAAGCAAAATCTCTACCCATGTAACCGATGGGGCAAAACCGTGCTTTGCAATCTGGACAATCGTCTCAACTAAAATACCGAGTGTCGATGCGCCACAAGTCACACGAATGTGAAATGTATCCATATAAATAATGCACATACCCATCGCGATAAAAATCGGAAGTGCATCCATCACGGAACCGGATACAAATACGGACACAAGCACCAAGACTGAAAATACTGTGACTGATGTAAATTTCATCAACTCGCTACGGTCATTGATCAGCCGGAATACAACATTTCCAACTGCAAACAATGCAAATAATACAAGCAACGGTACGAATCCCTTCTGCGCCTTGTGATTGATAATCAATACCGCGATTTTTGCGATTGCAAACGCAGCCATCACCTTCATCGCCAGATCATTTTTCTTTGCTAATCTCGTTCCATTCATAATCTATGTCCCCCATGTCTTTCGTTCTAACAAGTTTCCGTTGCGCATAAATATACGCCATCTCATATATGTTTAAAATTATAGCAAATTTGCAATATAAAGTCCATAGACAAAATTCACTTATCCGCGCTTTCTACTTGTATATTCTACCTAAAAATGCTATCTTAATTCAAAGGACCAAAGACTTAAACGGATGTAAAAATCGCAATCGAAAACCAATCAAAGGAGTTATTATGTTTCAGATTGAACATATCTCAAAATCATACGGAAAAAAGCAGGTGCTAAACGATGTGTCATTTCCCGTCCCAGAAGGCTGTGCCATCGGTATTTTGGGCATCAACGGCTCCGGAAAATCCACATTGCTTTCCTGCATTGCAAAAAAATATGCCGGAACACCAGATGTAAAAATGGGCTATGTCCCACAGGAAAATCCGCTCTATGATGAGCTAAAGCCTGTGGATAACCTACGCATGTGGACGAACAAACGCAAATCCGAAATCCTGCAGGCGTTGCAGGCACCACCACTCGCCCAGCTTGGAATCCAGACATTTCTGGATACTCCGGTCAAAACTATGTCTGGTGGTATGAAAAAACGTCTTAGTCTCGCGTGTGCGCTGCTCGATGCACCAAAGATCCTGCTGATGGATGAGCCATTTGCAGCACTGGATCTGCCAGCCAAACAGGATGCCATGCAGTTTATGCGCTATTACTTAGGCCTTGGAAATTCCATTGTGATTGCCTCCCATGAGGAAGCCGTTTTTCAGTTCTGCCACACAGTTTATCTTCTAAAAAATGGCACACTCTACGATGCTTCGCATCTGCCGGATGGTACAAATTATATTGATCTGTTACGAAATTAGTTAAAAGGAACTTATGTCTCATATCCATATGTTTTTTAATTTCATCCGTGCCAACTGCAAACGGCTGTTGCACTACCTGCCGTCTATGTTTGTCTCCCTGTTGCTATTGCTTCTCCTAACTGGAACCGCAGGCTTTTATCTGTCCAGACATCTGTATAAGGAGAATGTATTTTCCGCGATCTCGATCGGATACTATCTGCCACAGGACGACAATCTGGATCTAAACCGGCTTGGTATTGGTATGTTACAGGATTTAGAAGGAATGGAAGAAACCGTCCAGCTCGTACAGGTAAGCAGTATTGAGGAAGGCTACAACAAGCTCGCTTCACATGAAATTCTGTATCTGATCATTGTCCCGGAGCAGTTTTTCTCTGGAATCATGGACAGCACAAATGTACCGCTCGACATCGTTGTCTACGACAACAGTTCCATCTCCTCTTACATTATCAATGAATTGTTCATGTCTTACGCCGGACTGCTTGGAACTGCTCAGGCTGGTATTTACAGCGGACTTGACATCACGCGCGCGCACGAATTTACACCAGAACAAGTACACGAGCTTTCCAACCGCGTGAACCTCGTATACCTCGACCGCGTCATGAACAAAGCAAATTATATGGAGACGATACCGGCAGAGAATGCAGGAAGCGTGTCACTCACACAGCGCTATGCCGCATTTGCAATTATATTAAGTCTCTGTTTTCTTGCATTCCTGCTGATTCCATATTTACAGGGAACCGGAAATGGCATCTGCGAATGCATGAAGCTGTATCACCTAAACCGCGGACATATTCTGGCAGCCAACACAATCCATACATTTTTAGCTCTGTATATCCTGTTCCTGCCGTGCTATATCGGAATCTCTGTCTGGATGGGTCACGCAAATGCGACCGGGCTTTTAACGGTTATCCCGGCACTGCTTTTGATTGCACTGCTGATCGCCGGAATCGCAACCTTTTCCAGAAGTACCTTTTCCGCAAATATCTGTCTATTATTTGTCGTACTGGTACTTGCCTACTGCGGTGGTGGACTTCTGCCAGATGTCCTGCTGCCAAAGGTAATACAGCAGATCCATCCATATCTACCGGGAACGTATGTGATGCAGCTTTTCTGCCACGCACTTTATTAAACATTTGGGAGCTTTACTATGAACCGACTGATCGTCGCATGGAAACGAATTTTACATCGAAAATTATATTGGTGCATGCTGGGTGTTCTGCTCATTTTAACCGGAATCTATGCATTGCTTCCGTCAAAGAGCCAGTCCACAGAAATCCGTGTTGCCGTATATCTGGAAGATGCCAGTGCGTATACAACACAGTTCAAAGAGGAATTAAATGCCAGTGCTTCGCTCTATCAGTTTTATTATGTCGATATGTCCAACGAAGTGATTCGGGATGTACAGGCGGGCGATGCGGAATGTGGTTTTGTCCTGCCAGACGGATTTTTTTCTGGCTATATCGATGGTTCCGGGGAGCCAAAGGTATCCTTGTATGAGACAAGTGCACTTTCCTCTGCCATCAGTGAGACGTTCTTCCATTATATCTTCAAGGCTGCATCCCCACAGATCTTAGTTGACACGATCGACGATGCAGCATTATCTGAAGAATTAAAAAGCCGTATGCAGGCATACATGGACAGTGATACAATCTTCCATATGTCGTCTGTCACAGATGGTGCCTACGATTATAAGGAAAATTCCTACCGTATCCAATTACCAATCTACGAATGTACCTGCCTGCTCGTCCTGTTTGCTTCTCTGTTCAGTCTGATGCTGTTCTTACAGGATCAGGAACGTGGCATCTACATCGCACTTTCTGGCAGACGCAGATATAGTATTTTATGCACCGGGCTTTTCGCCGGTATTCTTCCGATTTACGGAATCGGCATGGTATGTAACATAATCACCTACGGAACTGCAACGCTGCTGCAGGTAACGCTTATCACCGTACTTTCCTATCTTCTGTCGCTTGTTCTTTCGGTGTTCATCAGAAAAAGCCGGACACTCGCCAGATGGATTCCGGTATTTTTACTCATTGCCATCGCATATTTCTTCGTGAATTATATTCTATAGAAAAACAGGACGGGATCATCCAAAGATCTCGTCCTGTTCTTCGATCTGCGCTCTTGCATTCGTCGCATCAGTTATCTCTTTTAAGATTGCTTTTGCATCGCCAACCGGAATATGTACCGTAAAGACCACATCCTCTGCGAATTCCGTGTTAATGATTGCAACCTGTCTCGTATTCAGGATATATTGTATTTTCCCCATATCCGTATAATCCGTCCGGATGAGAACCGGAAGTAATTGCTGCATCAGCTTCGTCGTACACGCTTCCAAAGCTTCCTTCGCTGCCTGCGTATATGCACGGACAAGTCCACCCGTGCCAAGCAATGTACCACCAAAATACCGTGTCACAACCACGCAGATATCATGGATTCCTGAATTCTGGATCAGCTCCAGCATCGGCTTTCCTGCAGTGCCCTGTGGCTCTCCATCGTCCGAGAAGCGGAGCAACGGTATCTCTGCCCCCACAGAAAATGCAAAGCAGTTATGCCTTGCATCGTAATGCTTTTTCCTGATCTTCTCGATAAATGCATACGCCTCTTCTTCTGTCTCAACCGGGGCAATCTGCGCAATAAAGCGGGATTTTTTCTCGACAATCTCGCCCTCTGCACCCTCGATCAGTTTGATATAGTCCATAGCATCCCTTTCCGTTTCGCTTACTTTGTATCCAGAAGCTTCTTCAGCTCACTCATAAATGTATCTGCATCCTTAAACTGACGATAAACAGATGCGAAACGTACATATGCAACCTGATCCAGATCGCGAATCTGATCCATTACGATCTCACCGATCTTCTCACTCTCGATCTCACGCACGCCGAGATTGAAAATCTTGTTCTCGATCTCATCGACGCATGCCTCAATCTGATCTACGGATACCGGACGTTTGTGGCAGGAACGCACAACACCGGACTCGATCTTGGAACGGTCATACGTCTCACGGTTCTTATCCTTCTTGATTACGATCAGAGGAATCGTCTCTACCTTCTCATACGTGGTAAAACGCTTTCCACACTCATCACACTGTCTTCTTCTACGGATTGCCTCGTTGTCATCTGCTGGTCTTGAGTCAATCACACGCGTATTATCATCTCCGCAAAATGGACACTTCATATGTTTATTCCTTTCCTCCCTGAATTTTCCGTATATCGCAGGCATCGATATCGACCAGAACAATGTCCGGTCCGATACGCACAATGTTACAATACCGGATGTAATATTCCGTTCCCGAACCAAAGCAGGAAAATAATTTGCCCGGTCCCGGTACGATGATTGCAAGTATCTTCCCTGTCTCACAATCAAACTCGACATCGGCAACATAGCCGAGCCGCCTGCAATCTTTGCAGTTTATAACTTCTTTTTCTTTTAATTCTAAAAAGCGCATCGCATACCTTCGCTTTTTATAGTTAGTATATGCGAAAGCTTATCGCTTGTCACCTTCAAAAATAAGTACCATCGTTCCCGGTCCAACGTGTGCTCCGACAATTGGTCCAATCTCGCTCATGATGATCTTATTCGGATGATACTTCTCCTCTACCTTTGCCCGGACATACTCTGCATCTTCCGGACAATCCGCGTGACAGATCAGGACTACATCCTGTTTCTCTGCATAGCTTCCTGTACAGGTATCCATCTCTGTAAGCAACTGTTTTAACGCTTTCTTACGTCCACGCACTTTACTCTCGGCTGCAAGTCTTCCCTCTGTATCTACGTGCAGAACCGGCTTCAACTGGATCATGCCACCGATGACCGCTGCCGTCTTGGAGATACGTCCACCTCTCTGCAAATAGGTAAGATCATCCACGGTGAATTTGTGCACGATACGGTGCTTCAGCTCTTCAAGTGCCTGCATGTTCTCTTTGACGGACATGCCCTTTTTCTTGTTCTCAATCGCGTGATAGATCAACAGACCGTGTCCACCACTCGCACAGATAGAATCAAACACACAGATTTCCGCATCCGGATATTTCTCCTGCATCTCTTCCTTACATACAAATGCGTTGTTGATCGTACTGCTGATACCAGAGGAAAGGCAGGTAAATAATACGTCTTTTCCTGCGGATAGTGCCTTCTCAAATTCCTCTTCGATATCATTGATGTTCGGTGCTGCCGTCTTCGTTCCCTGTCCCTCACGCATGCGGTCATAGAACTCTTTCTTTGTCAATGTCTTTTCTTTTCCGTCGAATACTTCATCGCCGATCTCAAAGCTGATCGGGATAATCACGACACCCTGCTCCTCGGCATAGCCGACAGGTAAATCGTTCGACGAATCTGTAATGATAACGTAATCTCTTTCCATACTCTCTCCCATCCTATGTATCTGTGTTTAACATCTACTTTATGATCTTAACCGGACACTTTTCTTTACATGTGCCACAGCCGGTACATTTCTCATAGTCGACAACTGCGAGGTGATCCTTCACGGTAATTGCGCCCTGTGGACAGTTTCTCTGACACAGACCACAGCCGATACAGCCTGCGCTGCAGACCGCCTTTACGTCTTTACCAAATTCCTTCGAATTACACTCGACGATTGCACCGGCATCTTCCGGTACCATCTCGATAATATGTCTCGGACAGGCAAGTACACACTGTCCGCAGGACTTACATTTATCCTTGTCCACGACTGCCACGCCATCTACGATGGAAATTGCATCAAACCGGCAGGCACGCTTACATGAACCATAACCAAGACATCCGAAGCTGCAGCCCTTTGGTCCGCCACCCGGTGCATTTGCTGCAATCTGGCAGTCCTCTGGTCCGACATAATCATACACATCCTTTGCCTTCTCACAGGTTCCGGCACATTTCACATGTGCAACATGTCTGACACTGTCAATCTCTCCACCGACGATCTCTACGATTTTCTTTGCTACGGCTTCGCCGCCAACCGGACAGGCATCCGGCTTTGCTTCGCCTTTTGCGATTGCTGCTGCAAGGCCATCACAGCCCGGATATCCACAACCTCCACAGTTGTTGCCCGGCAATGCCTCACGTACTTTGATTTCTTTTTCGTCTACTTTTACTTTAAACTTCTCGCTCGCTACACCTAAGAGGATTCCGGCTAAAATTCCGACAATTCCAATGACTGCAGCCGCGTACAAAATCGATGCTCCCATTTTTTCGCCTCCTCTAAATCAATCCGTTCAATCCAAGGAAAGCGATTGCCATAAGACCGGCTGTGATCAGCACGATCGGCGCTCCTTTGAAGCTTTCCGGTATATCGTTCTTATCAATCTTCTCCCGGATACCTGCCATTACGATAATCGCAATTGCAAATCCTACTGCAGAGAACATACCGTTGATGATAGATTCTCCGATATTTAAGTCATCCTGCACATTTTTCAGTGCGATACCAAGCACTGCACAGTTCGTTGTAATCAGTGGCAGGTACACGCCCAATGCTTCATACAGTGATGGAATCGTCTTCTTTAAGAACATCTCCACAAACTGTACCAGTGCCGCAATGACCAAGATAAACACAATCGTGTTCAGATAAGAAAGCTTGAGTGGCACAAGCACGAAGTGATAAATCACACTTGTCACCGCCGAAGCGATCGTCATAACGAAGATAACTGCACCGCCCATGCCGGCTGCTGTGCTTACCTTCTTTGATACTCCTAAAAATGGACAGATACCCATAAACTGACTCAGGATTACATTGTTCACAAGAGCAGCAGATATCGCTAATAAAATAATGTTCATATCCTACTCCTCCTTTCCCTTGCCTGCACACATCGCATTTGCACAGCTTGCGCAATCTGCCAGTCTGCATGTCTCTGCCTTCTCGCCCGTCTTCTTTGCCTTCTTGATATGACGACGGTTGATAAATGCAATGATAAATGCCAGTACAAGGAATGCGCCCGGTGCCGATACAAAAATACTTGCCGGCTGGAACAGTCCCTGATCGGACAAAATCTGAAAGACCTTCTCACTTGCATGACTCTCAGCAAAATTCTCAACAGCCTTTACAAAGCTGAATCCAAAGATACTGCCAGAGCCAAGGATCTCACGGATGATACCGATAGTCGTAAGTCCGACTGTAAATCCAAGTCCCATACCGATACCATCAAAAATGGATGGAAGCACCGGATTCTTTGATGCATAGCTCTCTGCTCTACCTAAGATAATACAGTTTACAACGATCAGCGGAATAAAGATTCCCAGGCTGTCGTTCAGGCTTGGAATATATGCCTGCAATAAAAACTGTACGATTGTTACAAAGGAAGCGATGATAACGATGTAAGCAGGAATACGCACCTTGTCCGGAATCAGCTTCCGAAGCAGGGAGATCATAAAATTGCTCATCGTCAGGATTACCATCGTTGTAAGTCCCATACCCAGTCCATTGATCGCGGAAGATGTAACCGCAAGTGTCGGACACATACCAAGCATCTGGACAAACGTCGGGTTCTCTGTAATAATACCATTCTTTAAACGTTCTGCTATTTTTCCCATATTAGTTCGCACCTCCCACTGTCAGGAATCGAATTGTACGAAGTGCCGCATTGACTGCATTTGTTACTGCCGATGTGGTAATCGTCGCGCCGGACAATGCATCGATCTCACTGTCCTTCGTCGAACCGGTCTTTGTATATTCAAACTTATTAACCTGCTTGCCAATAAACTGTGATTTAAATTCATCTGTATCGGCTTCCATACCAAGACCTGCCGTCTCATTTAATGTCAGGAAGGAAATACCTGTGATCTGATACTCGGTGTTAATTCCGATTGCCATCTGGATATCTCCACCATAGCCCGCCGTACTTGTTATGAGGATTACATAACCAACCAGCGTGTTCTTCTCATCATCACCACCGACACAGATATCGTCAATATGTACATCTTCAAAGCCATAACTCTCAAGCAATGGATTGATCTGCTTGACTACATTTCCATCCTCTTCCACGCTCATAATACGGGTTGCTTCCGGAAGCACCTCCGCATATGCATCATTCTTTGCCTGCTCCTGTGCCTTTTCAATTGGATCCTTTGTGACACTGTAGACACCACCTAATGCAGCACCCATCACAACCGTAATCACGCAGATTGCAACGATTGCAACCACGATGCCCTTGACATCCATCTTGTCTTTCTTCTTTGGTTCTTTGTCATCACCTTCTGAAGTATCCTCTGCCTTTGCTGCTTTCTTTGCTTCCTTCTTTGCCTCTTTCGCAGCAAGCTTTGCCTGCTTCTTATCCTTGATTTCTGCACCCTCACCAAATGCCTTCGGTACGGTTGCGCGCTCGATCAGAGGAACTAACAGGTTCATAATGATGATTGAATAAGAAACACCCTCGGTACTGCTGCCGAAAATACGGAGTACAAATGTCAAAAGTCCAAGTCCAATTGCGTAGATTACTTTTCCTGAAGAAGTAATCGGGCTTGTCACATAATCGGTTGCCATGAACCATGCACCAAGCATCAAACCGCCACCACACAGATGTGCAGCCACATAAACCGGAACATTATAATCCTGTGTTACTGCGTAGATTGCAACTGCGATTGTGAAGGTTCCGATGTAGATCAAAGGAATCTTCGGGCTGATCACCTTCTTGCAAAGCAGATAGATTGCACCGATCAAAAGTGCAACCACAGATGTCTCACCGATTGTTCCTGCGGTATATCCAAGAAACATGCTACGCAGGTTTACCATGCCGGTAAGCTTCAGTGTTGCAAGTGGTGTTGCAGTTGCCACACCATCATATACAAAGTTTGTCATATAACGGGAGAACGACAGCAGCAGGAAACATCTTGCTCCAAGTGCCGGGTTCATAAAGTTCTGTCCAAGTCCACCAAAAAGCTGCTTTACAATAATGATTGCAAATGCAGAACCAGCAATCGCCATCCAGATTGGAAGATTTGGCGGCAGGTTCAAAGCGAGCAGCAATCCGGTTACAACCGCAGAGAAATCTCCGACTGTTACCTTCTTGCCCATGCACTTCTGATACAGTGCCTCAAATCCAACACAGCTACCGATACAAACTGCAACCAGCAATGCTGCATACCAGCCAAATATGTACAAGCCGAATGCCGTTGCCGGGACTAACGCAATCACAACATCAAACATGATGTCCGATGTCGTTGCCTTGCTTCTCACATGCGGGGAAGCAGAGACCTTCAATTTCAAATTTTCCTGTTCCACTTTCTCGCACCTCCTATTTCTTGCGATTTGCCAAGATGGCTTTTCTCGTGCCTGCAATCGTCTGTGTCAGATGCCGCTTTGCCGGACATACATACGAACAACAGCCACATTCGCAACATTCCATACCATTTAACTTCTGGAAACCATCCAGATCACCCTGACTTGCCAGTGTTGCAAGCTTGTTCGGCATCACTCTGCCCGGACAAACCTCCACACATCTGCCACAGCGGATACAGTTGCTCGGCTCATATTCCGAAACTTCATCCTTCGTCATGCAGAGAATTGCGGAGGACGATTTCGTGACTGGAATATTCAGATCGTAGATGGATTTTCCCATCATCGGTCCACCTGCAATGATCTTCTCCGGTTCCTGTAAAAATCCTCCGGCTGCCTCGATCAGCTCTGCAAAGCTTGTACCAATCCGTACAAGATAGTTGCATGGTTCCGTAATCGCATCACCTGTCACAGTCACCAATCTCTGAATCAATGGTTTTCCCTGCCGTACAGCTTCACAGATGGAATACACGGTATCCACATTATGTACGATACAGCCTACATCTGCCGGAAGCATCTTCGAGTTAATATACCGTCCGGTATTTGCATAGATGAGCTGACGCTCTGCGCCCTCCGGATATTTCGTCTTCATGGAATTGACCTTGGTGTCCGAATCATTTCCAAGTACTTCTTTTAACTTCTGGATTGCCTTTGGCTTATTATCTTCCACTGCAATGATTCCCTTTGCTTTCGGGAAGATTGCAAGTGCGAGACGCAAGCCTTCGATCACCTTGTCAGTCTCATCAAGCAGACGACGGTAATCCGATGTCAGATATGGCTCACACTCGGATGCATTGACGATAATGTAATCAATCTCGTCGGCATTCGTCGGTGATAGCTTGACATTCGTCGGGAATCCGGCACCACCCATACCGACAACACCTGCGTTCTTGATTGCTTCGAGAATTTCTTCCTTCGTAAGCTCCGCAAGCGGCTTCTCATTTTTCACATATTCAATTTCTTCAAACTGATTGTCGTTTTCGATCACGATCGAATTGACCTTAGAACCGGACGCGGTCAGTCTAGGTTCCACAGCCTTGACTGTTCCGGATACAGAAGAATGAATGTTTGCAGAAACAAATCCACCGGCTTCTGCAATCAGTTGCCCTACTAAAACACGGTCACCTTTTTTGACAACCGCCCTCGCAGGTGCGCCGATATGCTGACTCAGTGGATATACCATATCTCCCTTTGGGACATATTCAATTACATCCTTATCCATCGTAAGTTCTTTCCCTTCGTATGGATGGATGCCTCCTTTAAAAGTTAGTTTCATCGTACTGACCCCACTCTAAAAAATATTTGCTATTATTTTAATACAAGTAGGAATTTTTATCAATAAATGTGTCCTTAATTTCACAACTTTTATGCCTAAAAACGTATATTTTTGAGCAAAAAGGACGCGAGCAGTCCGATTGCCACGCCTGCAATCGTTCCCGTGATCAAAAGGATAAACATATAATAAAAAATACGCACGTTTTCCATCACACAAACCGCGACAAGAATCTGTCCCAGATTATGGAATACCGCGCCGGCAACGCTGATTCCAACCAGTCCGAATACCCGGCATTTTTTGAGCAGTGTCATGATCAGGATACTGCATGCCGCACCTGCCAGGCTATACAGCAGCACTGCCATGTTGCCAAACAAAATGTTCGACAGGATGATACGTCCGACCGAGATCACGATCGTCGATTTCAGATCCAGTCTCTGCAAGGCGATGATCGTAACCAGATTGGCAAGTCCGAGTTTTACCCCAGGCACTGCCACGTGGATCGGCACAAGACTTTCCAGATACGATAAGATCATGGCAAGCGCGATCAGAACACCACACAGCGCAATCTTATGATTATTATTTAATTGTGAGTGGCCATTTGTTTGTCCGTTTTTTTTCTTCAACGATATCTGTCTCTTTCCTTCTACGTCCATCTACTCTTTGATTTCTACAACCAGCTTGTGTGGCAGACAGATAATCGTCTCCCCGGTCTGGTTGATCGCCCGGTGCTTCTCACAGTTCTTATCCGGGCAGTCTGCATTCTTCACAGTCACACTGCCATCCTTTACAACCACAGTGTTAACGCCTGTCTCCTGCTTAACTTCGTAGCTGACGTCCTTATCCAACTGCAAGGTTTTCACCGACCTTCCATCGATCATGATATCGACATATGCGCCCGGCTTTTGCAACTTCTTCCATGCAAAAAGTCCTGCTGCCGCCAGAATCAAAATTCCAACGATCAGCAGGATATCTGCACGGGATATCATTTTATGTTCCTGTTTTGGTTCCATCATTGATTACCTCTGACTCTGTTTTGGTTGTTACTGCTTCCCACAATATTTTGCCAACGTTTCCATAATCTGATTCATCTGCAATGGCTTTGACAGATGTGCATCCATCCCTGCCTCCAGACACCGCTTGACATCCTCATCAAATGCGTTCACTGTCATGGCAATAATTGGAATCTGTGCTTTCTTAGGATCCTCGCACGCCCGGATCTGTCTCGTTGCTTCAAGGCCATCCATCACCGGCATCTGAATATCCATCAATATAAAATCATATGCTGGAGACTTCTCATCCAACAGCTTTTCCACACAGCGCGCTCCATTTTCAACCCAGTCGATTTCCATTCCATATTCAGCTAATAATCAACAAGCCTCTTCACAATCGCAAGTCCCAGTCCAGTACCCTGTATCTGGCTTTCCGTCGATGTCCGCTCCCGCTCAAATGCTTCAAACGCATGTGCCTGAAACGCAATCTTTTTTGTTCCATACTGTATTCCAGCATATGGCTTAATTTCTCAATCAACTCCGGCAGACAGACAACGGTCTCCCGCAATTCTGCTTTTCCACTTTCCAGTTTGGATAAATCCAGTACATCATTGATAATCTTCATCAGGATATCCCCCGATGCATGGATCTTCGCAACCGCATTTTTGACCGTCTCCGCATCCTCTGGATTTTTCTCAATGATTCCCGCAAATCCGAGAATCGCATTCATCGGTGTCCTTATATCGTGCGACATATTTGCAAGAAATGCTGCCTTCACCATATTCGCCTGACGTGCCTGTTCTGACGCCTTTTTCTCATTTTCCAATGCCTCATACAGGATTTCTCTCTGCTTCTACGCCTCTTCATTTCGCCGCTTGTCGACAATAAACAGATACGCGAGTACTGTTCCAAGCACCAGACAATACGGTTGGATCGGTGACAGATCATACACCGGAATCACATATGCATTCAGCACGATTCCGATCAAAGGAATCGCAGAAAATATCGTTGATTGTACAAGGAAATTGGTCTTTTCTTTCTTGTTCGTACATAACCAGTAAATCGTGCGCAGAAACGCAATTACATAATAGAATGATGTTGGGGTCAAAACCATAAGTAACTTTGCCCCTATTTCTATAGTACCTTGAAAAATTCATATT
>CAVKUW010000105.1:0-6453 GCA_963659815.1 Butyricicoccaceae bacterium | reverse complement strand
ACCTTCCTGTGTACCCACTCCTTCACTTCGCCAATCCGTTCTCGGAATACATCCAGCATGTTCCGTCCGTTAATAACAAACTGTTTCATGAATTCATAGGCTTTTTCCAGCTTATCCTGCAAGACCTGAATCTTACTCCTAAGTTGTTCATTCTCGTAGGTTAAATCCACCACCTTATCAAATAAATCCGCATTCTCCGAACCCGTTGATATGGCGTGATATAAATCCATTGCGATTTCCTTTTTACGGGTTGCTTCATCCAATTCCTCCGTCACTCTGGAAAGCTCCCCTTGTGCCTCCTCCACTTCTTTCTTTTTATCCGTCAAAAGCTCGTCTGCTTTCAAATATTCCGACTTAGAATATTCCGCTTTTTCTTCCCACTCTACCATATCGTTTTTTTTACTCTCGATTAAGGCATCCGTACATTCCAGCGTCATATTCTTGGCGGATATCTCTTCATCCAGCCTCTTTATAGTCTTTTCTGACAGGGTTTGAATGTGCTGCAGGGCATTTTCTTGCCTTTCCTTCTCGCGTTCCGCCTCCAATGCTTTCTCTGCCGCACGCTCTCTTCGATAATCAGAAAGAAGTAAATCGCCACGCTCGTTTTTCCCCTTGAATAAGCGTTTCCAACCGATATTCTTTTCCATATCCTCTGCAATCCAGTTTTTCTGCTCCTCTATCCACTCAATCGCACCGTAGGCTGTACGCACCATCTGCGGTTTCTTGCCCTCCGGAGTGTCCTGCCACACTAGCTCATCCGAGGCATCTTTTGCCTGCTCCATGGTGGTCTTATAACCCATTCGTGTGAAAGTCTGTGCCAATGCGTTCTGGGTTTTCTGCCCACGACTGCAATTATCGGAATAAGGAACAAATGTCATATGAAGATGTGGTGTGGATTCATCTCCGTTGAATGCAAAGTTTGTAATTACTATGCCTGCTTCAAAGGGTGGTTGCCACTCCGGGTCCTCCAGACAGCACTTGGAAGCAATGGTTACATTAGGAACCTCAAACATCAGATGGTCTGCAAATCGTAACAGTACATCCTCCGCCCATATGGCGGAAAGGTTATCCGTATCATACCCGGTATCATCCATATCCCCTATCTGCCAGATAATCTCATAGGATAAATGTTTCTTTTTATCCTTTTGAATCTTCTCATAATAGGTTGGTGGATCATCCTTTGCTCTGCTCTTCTTACGTTCCTTTGCCAGCCACTCCTCATAGGACTTTTGGAAAAGTTTATCGTATACCTGCTCCAAGGTAAATTCTTTCGTTCCGTCTACCAGTATCACATTCCTGTCTGCGCGTTCCTGCACTGCATTCCAAGGAATATGGTCTCTATTATTGTGTTCTAGGTTCGGTGCCCTGAACAGTGCCCCCGATATGGTTCTATATAAATCCGGCATCTCATCACGCTCCCTTTATTCGTTCCATGTCTGCTTAAATTCTGAAATAAAAATCTTCTTATGCTCATTGTCATAATCTCCTTTTCAAAAATTCTCTAAGTTCATTTCTTAGGTTGTCGCTATTAATTTTCTTTCCCGGTTCCGAAAGTAATGTCCCCCTATTAGTTTGGGAAATCCCAAACTAGGGGGCAAGCGTTTCGTCGCTTGACCTCGAATGCATCTGCTCCCACCAGCCGTATCAGGAAATCTTCTTCCTTTGGCTGGCAGTCACATCTGCATGCTGACATTCTTATTATGGAAATGTACCGATACGAATGTCAGCCTGGGGAAATATCTCAATCGCTCTTTAGTGCTTTGCTTACGCTAGCCTTCAGAAGTGTATCCGTAGTATCTTTTCTCAAAATACTTTCTTGGACACTTTCCTGCAATTTTGATATATCCCTGCTCAGCCAGTTCTTCATTGAGCTGTCTGATAATCTGGTAGGCTTTTCCCTTGCTGACGCCCAGGGTATCCACCAACTCATCTGCCGTCACATATTGTGTTGTCATACTCTCACCTCACTCTCTACTATCACATTTTGTCCGCTTTTTTCTTTTCGTCATTATTTATACTACCACTTTATGTATTTGTCAACAAGTTTTCCTATTGCAAAACATCACGCTTTGTGATAGTATTGTTTCAGGAGGTGAAAAGCCATGAATATTATGACACTTGAAGAACGCAAGGAACTTGGCAACAGACTAAAACAAGCAAGAAAAGAGAAAGGGCTATCACAAGAGGAGCTCGCCAATCTCATCGGCTTGAAAGTTGGAACGGTTTCCAAATACGAACAGGGGGACCGCACTCCGGGAATCGGAAAGCTTCAATTAATTGCAAATGCTTTGGAATGTGACACATCCCGATTTGTAGCATCCGGCGATGAATATGTACGGATGACACAGACTACGGATTATGGCAACAATCTGGATGCATACCTAAACTGGTTGAAATTTTCTCACTTCGGATGCAATCCCTGTCAGATTGAAAACGATGACGGAAGTAAATCTTCTTCCTACCTTATCAGCTTTGATAAGGAAACGTTTCCAATCAGTGAGGAAGCACTGGGAAGGGTTATGGAATATCAGAAGGAACAGTTCAAACAACTCATCCGACTCTTTGGCGAGGACCTTCGATAGTAAAGGTAAACAATATGCCGGTCTATAAAGACGAAGTACGAGGAACCTGGTATGTCAGATGTTATTATGAAGATTTTACCGGAAAGAAAAAACAGATAAAGAAACGAGGCTTTAAGCTTCAGCGTGAAGCCAAGGAATGGGAAGCAGATTTCCTAAGAAAGCAGAAAGGCAGCACAGACATGACCTTCCGCTCTATGTATGAGATTTATATAGAGGATATGGGACACCGATGCCGCCAGAGCACCATCGACGGAAAGAAGCATGTATTTGAGAAGCTCATTCTCCCTTATTTCGAGAATAAGCCCATCAATAAGATTACTCCCAAGGACATCCGAGCCTGGCAGAACGAAATGATTGCAAAAGATTATTCCAACTCCTACTTAGACAGGATGCAGAATATGATTACCACACTTTTCAATTATGCGGTGGACTACTTCAACTTAGCTGAAAATCCCTGCCACAAGGCTGGCAGAATGGGTAAGCGTGAGGTTGTAGTAAACTTCTGGACAAAGGAAGAATTTGACCAGATACTGGCATCCATGGAGGATGATCCTACAGCACATGTTTCGTTTTCACTGCTGTACTACTCCGGTATCCGTTTTGGAGAATTCCTCGCTTTGACACCAAAGGACTTTGATTTCGAGAAGAACACCCTCGATATCAACAAAAGTCTCCAGCGTGTGAAAAAGCAGGATGTGGTCACTCCACCCAAAACACCCAAGAGTATCCGAAACATCATCATACCGGACTTTGTAATGAATGAAGTAAAAGAATATATGTCAAAGCTTTATGATTTGAAGGATACAGACAGGGTCTTCCCCTTCACCAAATCTTATATCAATAATGCAATGGCAAGGGCTTGCAAGAAAAGCGGAGTGAAAAAAATACGAATCCATGACGTACGCCACTCGCATGCTAGCTATCTTATCAACTTAGGATGTGCACCACTGCTCATATCGGAACGGTTAGGACACGAAAAGGTTCAGACAACCTTAAGCACCTACTCACACCTGTATCCCAACAAGCATCAGGAAGTGGTGGATATGATACAGAACCAGCACCAAAAGGATATGGCAACATCCGATGTGACTGCCCCGGCAGAAGTATCGGAAATACCAATACCACAGGACAAAAGGTTCAAAGTCGTAAGTCCAAAGGATAAAATAAGCCCACAGCAAGTCCACGAGAATGACTTAAGCCCATGCGTCGGCTATGGTGGACGCACATAAAAAGGCTCAACCCCTTGTAAACAAAGGGCTGAGCCAATTAAGTCAATTGATACTCTAAGAGTATTTAATTACTCGATGATGGTAGCAACACGTCCAGATCCTACTGTTCTACCACCTTCACGGTCTGATTTAGTTGTATTTAGAAACCTATATGTTACGGTTTTTGCCGTTTTGTGACTCATTTTATGGGTATTTTACCTATTATTTTTACTTTTTCCGGAGGAAAGTATCAAAAACGTATCACACTCGTGATACACATCCGTGATACATTTCACAAAAAATCCGAACTGTATTTTCGGAATATTTCGCTTCGTCCACCATGGTCTTAATATAGCATGGTCGAATAGAAATGTAAATCACTTAATATCCAAATCTTCCAAGACTATGCCTAAATTCATCCAGTCCCGGTAAGCTTTTTACCCTGCGAAGCTTAATTTTGCATATATCACATATCTGCTCAAGCCCGGCTTCCACAATCACATTCGTTACTCGAACCTCTTTGGGTGCTCCAAATTGAAAAATAAAACCAATCAGAATCTCTGCCAACATCACTATTGCATCATCTTCCGGCTCCAACATTTCAAACTTTATTACAGCTCCGGAATTGGCATCTCCCAATAGAGATAATGCAGGATTAGCAGGACGGTCATATTTTTTATCTGTCAAGGACGCACCTAATACCGACACATCTGCATCTAGCACAGCATTACATTTTGGAACCTTTGCCAAGTTGGACAACAATTCCTCATCCGTAATAAGCAAATTTCCAAATTGAAAAGAAGTAAATGGCAATGGCATTTCTCCTGTGCTGATGATTTCATTCTCTTCATCCAGCATAATATGAAACATATTGCCATGTTCAAAATCAATACTCTCTGTCTCTTCCTCGTAACATTTTAATGCTCGCTCCAGATTCTGCATATGCTCAGTCATCCGTAAAACTTCATTTGCATCCATATTGTATGGATAGTATCCCGGAGCAAAAGATAGAAAATATAACCACTGATTTTTACCACGATATGTATATCCCAATTCCTTAATTATCTTTCTTTGCTTATCAGTCAGTTCATCACGATTTCCCCAATAACATGTAAGATTCTTCTGGTTAAACATTGCATATTCCGTAGACAGATTCATACTCTGTTGCATAGTCAACATCAAAAAGCTGTTTAATCCCGCAAAGCCTTCATAAACAGCTATGCCATAGCAATCACCACCTCTTCCCAGAACGCTGTAAAAAACAGAATCTTCATCGTCATCTTTGATAACCCCAATCAAATCCATATCCCAGAATTTTTCCCATGGTTTCATTTCTCTTATTCGCGTTGTTACTTCATATAAGGCTTTCCATTGTTCTATCGTTGCTTCTGTTCTCATCTTTGTCTATCTCCTTCTGAATCCATACTCTTTTTTGAGACGTTCAAATATTTCGAAAGCTACCGGGCAGATAGAAATGGTATCTAACATCCCCAATAAGCTCCATAACCTCTCCGGCTGGTCAGTATATGGATATTTCTTACAACTGTCTGGTTTACAATCTCCCAGCTTACAACTGCCATCTTCCTGTAAAAAATCACAAGGTTTGTGCTTCGTATGATATCCAAGACCACACTCCTCCTTTTCCAGAAAGAAATCAATAAACTGCTCTACTGTAATTCCCAGATGTGCCGCATCCTTTTCCACATCTTCCTCCGGTATGATGCCCTTATACATCTTGCAACAATTCCTGCATTTACTACAGTCATAATCAGCGAACAGTTCTTTGTGCAAACGCAGAAACTGTTCATCCAATTCTTCTTCATCTGCATGTCCCTTCAAATAACTACGGAACTTAAAATTTTCATCTTCTTTTATCTTGGCTTCTGCTCCAATTTTATCCGGATGTATCATAACGTATCTCCTATTCTTTCGCGTCCTATCTTTTTGATTGTAGCTTTACGATATACTCCGCATTATTTGTATTACCATCAGATTCAAGAACATCTGCTTTTACCAAAATCTGTATATAACGCCATGCAGTTGCTAATGACTTTCCTGTTATCTGTCTTACTGTCTGCGTCGTAATTGAAGAGTTAGTCTCTAAATACTCTATTATAGGCAATGTCTTTTCATAATCTTTCTGGTTTAAAACTTCTTTCAAAACTTCTTTCAAACTTCTTTCATTTTTTTGAATTAAGTTTATATCTTCTTTCATTTCATCGCCACGCTTATCGTTCTGCGTATCCTTCTCTCTCCAAACTCCATCCACACCAACTTGTCCATACTGACCATATCTTAATAACGACATATATTTTTCACAGCCAGTTGCTGTGATAGAAACGCCGTCATTTTTCGCATCTATCACTGGTAAAGGTGCATTAATTTTATTGCATTCTGCTTTAATTTTCAAAAATCCCCTTCCCCAAGACTCTACATCTCCGGAACGGAATGAAACATCGGCGATTTTCGGATTATATGGAACTGACGCATGTTTCTCATATATTCTTTCATCAGTAGGCACTTGTTTGGACCATGTTCCCATATTAAATATTTCTATTCTATCTTCATATACTGAAACCTGAATAGGAACACCCGTAGCATAATTTTTATGATTAATAGCGTTAAGCAATAATTCACGCAAAATGCCCCTGCTTAACATTTTG
>CAVKUW010000104.1:0-4710 GCA_963659815.1 Butyricicoccaceae bacterium | reverse complement strand
CGTTCCGTTATGAGTTTTAATTACAGACTATCCTAATATTTATATAAAATATGCAACTCGCAAAAGGCGCCTTGCACATTACATGCAAGACGCCTTTCTTTATATGTAAGGAAATGATTTAGTTTTCTCCCTGCAAAGCATCGTAGCCTTCTTCTCCGGTACGAACCTTGATTACATTTTCAACGCCATAGACGAAGATCTTGCCATCGCCAATGCTGCCAGTATAAAGTGCCTTCTTTGCTGCCTTTACAACCGTAGCAACCGGAACCTTGCTGACAACGACTTCCACCTTTACCTTTGGAAGCAATGTCATATCCATCTTAACACCACGATAGTACTTTGTCTGACCCTTCTGAGCACCACATCCAAGTACCTGTGTGACTGTGATACCTGTGACTCCGGCGTCGTTCAATGCATTCTTCAGATCCTCGAACTTATTCTGCTTACATATGATTGAAAGCTTTGTAAGCTTGACATCTGAAGCAACACCTGCGCCACCGCTCATTACCTGAACCGGAACTGCCTCATCCTCAGGAACTGCATTCTCTGGGATTGCTGGTGTCGTAACAGTTGTTGTACCGTCGCTGCTGATATGATCGCCATATGTCATAAATCCAGCGTAAGCTGTCTCCAGACCATGCTCGGTTGCATCCAGACCTGTGATTTCCTCCTCAGCGGATACACGCAGACCGAAGATTTTCTTGATAATCAGGAATGTAATTGTAATTGTAATGGCTGTCCATGCGGCTGTTGCAAGCATACCTGTCAACTGAATACCAAGGAGCTTGAATCCACCACCATAGAAGAGACCAAGTAATTTCTCACCATTTGCATCTGCAAGAGAATAAGTAGGTGTACTGTCTGTTGCAAAAAGTCCAACTGCGATCGTACCCCAGATACCATTCATCATATGTACAGCTACGGCACCAACCGGATCATCGATACGGAGCTTGTTATCAAGCAGCCATACACCGAATACTACAAGTACACCAGATACGGCACCAATCACAATCGCACCGGTTGCATCTGCAACATCGCAAGGAGCTGTGATAGCTACCAGGCCTGCCAGAGATGCATTCAGACACATAGATACATCTGGCTTACCATAACGAATCCATGTAAAGATCATACATACAACGGTTGCAACGGCTGGAGCAATGGTTGTTGTTGTAAAGATTGCACCAAGCTGTGGAACAGATGTTGCTGCCGCACCATTGAATCCATACCAACCAAGCCACAGGATAAATACACCAAGTGCACCCAGTGCTAAGTTATGTCCCGGGAATGCACCGACCTTGATGCTTCCATCCTTCTGCTTCTTGAACTTACCAATACGTGGTCCAAGCATTGCTGCACCAATCAGGGCACAGATACCGCCAACCATATGGATACAGTTGGAACCGGCGAAATCGTGGAAGCCTATCTTAGACAGCCAACCGCCGCCCCATGTCCAATGTGCTTCAACCGGATAGATTACCGCGGAGATTACTGCGGAATATACACAGTAGGATAAGAACTTTGTTCTCTCTGCCATCGCTCCGGATACAATCGTTGCTGCCGTTGCACAGAACACCAGATTAAATACAAAGTTTGACCAATCAAAATTTGCATAATCGGTGAAAATATCAAATCCGGGCTTGCCAAAAATGCCTGCCACATCCTCACCTAAGAACAAACCAAAACCGATCAGGATAAACATCACGGTACCGATACAGAAGTCCATCAGGTTTTTCATTATGATGTTACCAGTATTTTTCGCTCTGGTAAATCCTGCCTCCACCATCGCGAAACCTGCCTGCATCCAGAATACCAGTGCTGCACCGATCAAAAACCAGACGCCGTAGACTTCACTTGAAATTGCATTCATAATTTCTTCTGTCATAATCATTTCCTCCTCATCTCGTCAAATTCTTTTGTTAAGTCTGCTAGCTTCGTTCACTCAACATGGTGTCATTATACTTAATAAAATTAATTTGTCAAACAGTTTTCTTCAGTTAAAATTCAAATATTCATATTTATATCAATTAAATTTACATTTTCACTTACGATAATCAAGCATATATGCTGTTCTTATTTAATTTAATAAAGTAGGATCACAAAATCGCCACATGTTTTTAAGTTATGCCAGAAAAAGAGAAGCGAAAACATCTTTTCGCTTCTCTTTTTCTATATTATGTGCTATTTTACTTGTTTTTATCAAGTTTGTTCTTATTCCAGAAACTCTTATTGGCAAGCTTCTCGAACGCTGGACGTACCTTTCTAAATGACCCCATCAGCTTCGGCAAGAATACACCACACTCTCCTGTGATGATCATATGGTATGCCTCTTCCTTTGAAACTGCATCCTTGTAACACCGCTCATTGACAAGTGCATCATATACATCCGCAACAGATACCAGCTGGGCACAGATTGGAATCTCATCACCAACCAAACCATCTGGATATCCCTTACCATCATAACGCTCATGATGATGGCGGCAGATCTCATACGCATATTTCATCGTGTCGTCGTTCCAATCCTCCTTGATGGAATCAAGCAGTTCACAGCCACGAATCGTATGGGACTTCATATATTCAAATTCTTCCGCCGTCAGTCTGCCCGGCTTCAGTAAGATACGGTCTGGAATCGCGATTTTACCGATATCATGCAGTGCGCTGACCGACTCGATAATGTCGATCTTCTCCTTTGTCAACCCGTATTCTGGATAATCCTCCATCACTGCCTCAGCAAGAATCCGGATATATCCCTTTACACGCTGGATATGTTCTCCACTCTCGGTGCTTTGATACTCGACAACCGTACCAAGCATCTCTATGATCTGCTGGTTCTTCCAGCACCTGTGTACCATCCATCTCTGGCATAACGAGCTCCAACAGGATCGCAGCCATATTCTTGGCTTCCTTATCTACAATCTCCAGTGCCTGTTTTCCATTTTCGGCTTCCAGAATCGTATATTTATCTTCCAGAATTGAACGCCATATCACACCATTGATCTCCACGCTGACGCCGGAATATAGATTCCCGGTCACGACTACTTTCGCGGATTTTTGTTTCTTTTGTTCTTTCTCCACTGCGTCTTTTCTCTTCTTCAGCTCTTCCAATTCTGTTTTCTTTGTATAAATTGCATCCTCCAGCTTTAAATAGGTCGGATGAACATTTCGAATCACGGGTTCAAACTTCTTCCGGAACTCCTGATATGCATTCAGCAATAACCGAAGCTCCTGTGAAACCTTCTTTTCCCTGCTCTACAGATCTACCTGCATCTGCACATATTTATCCTTATTTCCAGGCACCAGCCGTGTGGCAAGACTCGCCTCATTTCCGATGTTTGTCGCCTGTATCAGATTCTGTGCCTGTGCCAGCCCTCCGGCAAGTACACCATTTCGTCCGGATGCATTGTTGCCTTTTTTCAATATGATATCGCCGCCAGCTTCGATCGCCGAGGATTCGGTATATCCATCCACTAGCACATCCCGCGTTGCATGGATACTCACGCCCTGTCCGACATTGCCCCGCACATAGATGGAACCATCAAAGTCGACATTTCCTGTCGCACTCGTCACATCGTCTAAGACAAGCAGGCTGGAGCTCACAAGCCGGTTGTCCTTTAGCTCGATCTTTCCATTTTCTGTTGAAATATATGTTTTCTTATCTTCTAATATCTGGAATTCGGTACCTGTCAGGATCGGTTTTTCTTTTCCTTTTTTCGTCGCCAGGGATTCTCCTAAGATCGTATAGCCCGGTGATCCCTCCTGTGCTTCATGGTAGACAGCAACCGCCTGTCCTTTCTTCACAAGTTCAAACCATTTCGCGTTCTGATAATCCACCGAACCATCTTCCAACAAACCCGAATTGGACTTCACATTCGTATCAAAGAAGAATTCATACCAGCCATCCGCGCCTGCCTGTGGCATCACGCCCTTTGCCAGCGTTACAATATCACCGCTTGTCGTACCATCACAGATTGCCTTCACAACTGCATAGTCGATGCCTTTTTTGATGCCCGCTTCCTTGATTGTCGAAAGTATTTCATCCCGCGCCACCGGAACTCCCGGATTTGGCAATATGACAATCGCCTCCATACCACTCTGATTGAGCAGCATATCAAAGCAGGAGAACCGCTTTTCACTGCCTCTCCATTCTGGATTGGCATTTTCGTTTTTTCCAGCAAATCCAGTCTGCGCTGCCGCATCAACTTCGCCGTGTACATAAAACTGCGGTAATCGCTGACATCCATACCTTCTTCGAGTCCATGCCGGATCTCATGCATCTGGATTGTAAGGAATTCCGGCTTTGCATAGATCGACACGTCAACCCCATTCCGGATGCCCGCATCAATCTCCGCCTACTGGTCGGGTGTAAATTGATTTTCTTTCGTAATATCCGCCATCTATGTCTCTTTCATTTTTACTATTAGTTGACCTTTAGGTATGCCTTTAATTCATTCCAATTGTCACTCATTGTTGTGCTTAACTATAGTTATAGCACAATAGTAAAACCCCGATTTTTTGATATTTCGGCTTGTTTTTAACAAATTTATCTTTCATGTTTTTCTTTTTATGTTTAATAAAAGGCCTCCTCTGTATTATGCTACACGCTTTAAATAGTTCTGAATTATTCTCCAATTCTGATTCTTATCTGTGGAAGGCGCTGACACAAAATAAAACTGCATTTTAATATCTTCTCCATCTACGCGGAATGTATTCCCC
>CAVKUW010000103.1:0-4382 GCA_963659815.1 Butyricicoccaceae bacterium | reverse complement strand
CTATTATATTGGTGAACCTTATTGGGGATGTGGACTTGGTACAAGTGCAGTGACACAAGTGTGCACATACATATTCGAAAATACTGACATAATTAGGATTTTTGCAGAACCATTTGCTTATAATACAGCGTCCTGTAGAGTTCTTGAAAAGGTCGGTTTTCAATTTGAGGGACTTTTGAGGAGTAATGCTGTAAAGAATGGAAAAGTGATTGATATGAAGATGTACTCTTTGATTAAGGATTTGGAGTGAGTGAAAAGAATGGACTTAAGTAGAATTGAAAAGTTTATTAGGAAACAAAAAGTAAGCTTCATATGTTCTGTGGATGAGAATGGTTGTCCGAATGTAAAAGCAATATTGAAACCCAGAAAAATGGATGGTTTGAAGGTATTTTATTTCTCCACAAATACATCATCACTTAGAGTGAAGCAGTTTCTACACAATCCTAATGCTAGTATTTATTTTTATCACAAAGGACTGATTAAATACACGGGCGTTATGCTAGTTGGAAAGATGGAAGTCTTAACAGACCAAGAAACAAAAGATGTGATTTGGAGAAAAGGAGACAACATGTTTTATAAGAAAGGTGTTACGGATCCGGATTATTGTGTCCTGAGATTTACTGCACAGAGTGGTAGATATTATTGTGATTTGAAGACGGAAAGTTTTGAGGTATAGTGGGGATAACAAAGATGGAACAGTATATTATCAATGATACAATTATTGAATATGAGTGCATAGGGGAAGGTATACCTATATTGTTTTTGCATGGCTGGGGAATGGACAGACGGATAATGTCAGGCTGTTTTGAACCGGTTTTTGAAGAACAGACATTATGTTATAAGCGTATCTATATAGATTTGCCTGGCATGGGAAAGTCTGTTGCAGGAAAAGGCATAAAATCATCTGATGATATGTTAGATGTGATATATCATTTTGTAAAAGATGTTGTAGGAGATGAAGTAATATTAGCCGGAGAATCCTATGGCGGATATCTCACAAGAGGCTTTGTAAATAAGGATCAGTCAATGGTAAAATCCATTATTTTGTTATGTCCTTTAGTTTATTCAGGATGTAGAAACGGGCAAGTGGAACCATTATTTGTAATGGAGAGAGATGAGACATTTTTGCAGACTTTATCTGAAGAGAAGTATAATAGTTTTACATATATGAATGTGGTGCTGACAGAACCTGTTTGGAAATTGTATGAAAGAGATATTTTACCGGCTATCGAAATGCAGGACAGACATTTCTTGGATGATGTTTTAGAGGGAGCATTTTCTTTTGATGTGGATGAATTGAAAGCTCCGTTTATGAAACCTTGTCTGATTGTAGTTGGTAAGCAGGATACGGAAGTGGGATATAAAGATCAATTCAAGCTGTTGGAGAAATATCCGAATGCTACTTATTGCGCGTTGAATAGAGCGGGACACAATTTGCAGATAGAGCAGCCGGAATTGTTTCAGAGTATAGTAAAGAATTGGTTGAAGGATAATGAGTATAGCGTGAATAGGTTTTGATTTATTAGTCGTTATATTATAAAAACAGAAAGGTACCTATAAAAATGAAAAAGAAAATTATAATTATAACTATAGTGGTAGCATTGATATTGGGGGGATTATGGTTTGTGACACGCCTTAAAGCGTTAGGGAATATGAAACATTCATATGATACAGCAACAACAAGTAGCTCGGATTTTTCGTTTGCCGGACAAGAAAATACGAGAATTAAATTTTCGTTTGAATCCAATATCGAAAGCGGAAATTTAGTTATTACATTACGCGACTCCTCTGGGAATGTGGTGTATGAATTGGATGATGCAAAAAAGTTAGAGACGTTTTATACTTTGACTGCTACTGATACATATATGGTAGTTGCTGAGTATGAGGATTTTATGGGTAACTTTAAAGTTGCGGTATATCCGGCAAAGTAGTTTTTAACTAGATAAGGTGTAATCAAGATTATGGTAGGAATATATTTTAGTGGAACAGGTAATTCCAGATACGCGGCAGAATTGTTTTGTAATGAGTATGATGAAGCAGCTAAAGCATTTTCGATTGAGGACGATAAAGTTATTGATGCAGTCAAAAACGACGAAATGCTTGTATTTGCATATCCTGTGCAATATAGTACTGTGCCGAAGATATTGCGTGATTTTATAATTGAAAATAAAGAACTTTGGGAGAATAGGAAAGTGTTTGCTATTGCCACAATGGGATTGTTCAGTGGTGATGGAGCAGGAACTCTTGGACGACTTTTGCAGCAATACGGAGTAGAAATAATAGGTGGATTGCATCTGAAAATGCCGGACAGTATAGGTGATGAGAAAGTGTTGAAGCGTCCGTTGGAAAAGAACAAGGAACTTGTGAAGAAAGCGGAGCAAAAGATTAGCAGGTCGGTTCAGCTTTTGAAATTAGGGAAGCCACCCCAGGAGGGGATTGGTATATTATATCGCATGGCTGGTTTCTTTGGACAAAGATTGTATTTTGGACATAAGACAAAGAACTATTCTGATAAACTGCGTGTGGATGAAGATAAATGCATAGGGTGTGGCAAGTGTGAAAAGTTATGTCCTATGAATAATATCAAGATTGTCGATAAGAAAGTGGTGCAGAATAATCAGTGTACCATGTGTTATAGGTGCATCAATAATTGCCCGAAGCAGGCTATGACGCTACTTGGGAAGACGGTTGTGGGGCAGAGTGTGATTGAGAAATATTTATGATGAGGAGAACGTAAATGGTACTTTTAGTAGTCGATACACAGAAATTAATAACTACGCCGGATTTATATAATTTCAATGCGTTTGAAGATGCTGTTAAAACTTTAATTGTAGCTGCCAGAGAGAATAATGTTGAGGTTATTTATGTAAGACACGATGATGGTGTCGGAGCAGAATTGACGAAAGGGACACCGGGTTTTGAGATATATGAAGGTTTTAGTCCGCAGCCGGATGAGAAGATTTTTGATAAGATGGTAAATAGTTCTTTTAAGGGGACAGGGCTGTTGGAGTATTTGGTGGAAAAGAATGTCCAAACAGTAGCTGTTGTTGGATTGCAGACAGATTACTGCATTGATGCAACGATCAAGTGTGGGTTTGAGCATGGTTTTAAAGTGATTGTACCGGAAAATGCAAATTCTACATTCGATAATGCTTTTATGACAGGAGAGCAGAGTTATAAGTATTATAACGAGTTTATGTGGAAGGGCAGATATGCGGAATGTATTTCTGTGGCGGAAACAATTGAGAGGATGAAGGGGTAAGTGCAGAATGGAAGATATTATTAGAAGATATTTTCAATGCTGGCTGGATAAAGATGTTGATGCTGTAAAGGAGATTTTCAGTGACGATATTATTTACAGCGAGTGTTATGGCCCGGTGTATAAAGGCATTGGACAGATAATCAGATGGTTTGAGGATTGGAACCAGAAAGGTACTGTTTTGCAGTGGGATATAAAGCGTGTGATTGTTTTTGGGAATACAGTTGTTGTGGAATGGTATTTTCAGTGCGATTACGAGGGCAATGTAGATGGTTTTGATGGAGTGACCATTGCTGAGTTTGATGCGGAAATGAAGATTTGTGATTTGAAGGAGTTTCAGTCGAAGGCAAAGCATTATTATCCGTATGAGGGATAATGCTATTACAAATAGAAAAGAACAAATGATGTGAGAAGGGGATGATAAGATGTACCAGTTTACGACGACGGAACGAAACAATGAAAAGGCGAGTGAATATGAAACAAAAGCAATGTTATATCTTTTTGGATGTCGTCAGGATAGCAGGGATATGGATGTATTTATTATAGATTGTTTTAATGATGTATCCGGTGCAAATCGTGATGTGAATAGATTGTGGGATGTTCAGTCTAAAGGGGTTAAGTCTTTAAATCCTAAAAAGATAGGTGAAGCTTTGGTAACGTTGTTTCAAAATTATTGTTCAGATATTGAATTTGAACATTATATTTTGTTTATGCCCAAGTTAAAGGAAATGTATTTGAATGATGAGGATAGAACGTATTTCCAAATTGATAATTTTAAGTTGCAGTACATAGATAAAATAAAGCAAGGGTTAAAAAATGAATATGAAAGAAGAAATAGCATAGAACCACAGGAAACAGATTTAGATAATTTTCTGCAAATGGTAGAATTTGTTATTGCTGAAGAGCAGAAACAAGGATATATAAGAAGGATAACATCGTTCAGGTCGTCTTTGAGACTGGAAGAAGCTTTTTACGATGCGTTGTTTGAAGATATTAGAAATCAGCAAACTATATTAAAAACAAAAAATATAGATGGTTATCAGATTATGAATGCCGCTGAAGTTTTACAGTACGAGAAACTGCTTTGGAAAAAAGAAATAGATGAACTGGTAATAAACAGAAT
>CAVKUW010000102.1:20157-22884 GCA_963659815.1 Butyricicoccaceae bacterium | reverse complement strand
CTTCATTGTCGGGAACAGGAGCACGTCACGGATTGCCTGTGAATCTGTAAGCAACATCACGAGACGATCGATACCATAACCGATACCACCCGTTGGAGGCATACCGATTTCCAAAGCATTCAGGAAATCTTCATCTGTATGCTCTGCTTCGTCATCACCTGCGGCTGCATTTGCATCCTGTGCGGCAAAACGCTCCCGCTGATCAATCGGATCGTTCAGCTCGGAATATGCATTACACATCTCCCATGTATTGATAAAGAGCTCGAAACGCTCTACCTTGCTTGGATCAGAAGGCTTCTTCTTCGTAAGTGGAGAAATCTCGATTGGATGATCCATGATAAATGTTGGCTGGATCAACTTCTCCTCACAGAACTCCTCGAAGAACAGGTTGATAATATCACCCTTCTTATGACGCTCCTCGTATGCGATATGATGCTCGTCTGCCAGCTTCTTCGCCTCTGCATCATCCGCTACCTGTTCAAAGTCAATGCCTGTATATTTCTTGATTGCGTCATTCATTGTCAGACGCTCAAACGGCTTACCAAAGTCGATCTCAATACCATTGTAAGAGAGCTTTGTGCTACCACATACCTTCTCAGCCAGGTAACGGAACATAGACTCTGTCAGTTCCATCATACCCTCATAATCAGTATATGCCTGATACAGCTCCATCAATGTAAACTCCGGATTGTGACGGGTATCCACACCCTCATTACGGAATACACGACCGATCTCGAATACTCTTTCCAATCCGCCAACGATCAGTCTCTTCAAATATAATTCCAGAGAGATACGAAGCTTTACATCCTCATTTAACGCATTATAATGTGTCTCAAATGGTCTCGCTGCGGCACCACCTGCATTCGATACGAGCATTGGTGTCTCAACTTCCATGAAATCACGATCTGCAAGGAAATTACGAATCTCCTTCAGAATCTGGGAACGCTTGATGAATACTGCCTTGCTTTCCTGATTCATGATCAGATCCACATATCTCTGACGATAACGCATATCCGTATCGGTCAGTCCGTGGAACTTCTCTGGAAGAATCTGTAAAGACTTTGACAGAAGTGTCATCTCCTCCGCATGAATGGAAATCTCACCCGTCTTTGTACGGAATGCATAACCCTTCACACCATAAATATCTCCAATGTCAGACTTCTTGAAATCTGCATAACTTTCTTCGCCGATCTGGTCTCTTGCAACATAGACCTGAATATTTCCCTTCAAATCCTGAATGTTACAGAAAGATGCCTTACCCATGACACGCTTGAACATCATACGTCCGGCAATGCTTACATGAATCGGAGAGCCATCCATGATTGCTCTTCTCTCATTGTAATCGTTTGTCAGGACTTCTTTCTTCTGCTCGTCATCCAGCCCCTCTACATCCGGTGTTGGTCTGCCTGCCAGAAGCTCTGCTTCATGCGCAATGTAAGTTTCCTTTACATCTTCACTGTGATTTGTCACATCATATTTCGTAATCTCAAATGGATCTTTTCCTGCTGCCTGCAGCTCTGCGAGCTTATCGCGACGCACCTGCAACAGCTTGTTTGTATCCTGCTGCTTATTCTCTGCCACTTTTTAACTCTCTCTTTCTTATCGAATATCCAAAATACGGTAGTCAAAGTTTCCGTCTGGTGCTTCCACTGTGACTGTCTCTCCAACCCGTCTCTTTAAAATAGCCATACCAAGTGGAGATTCGTTGGAAAGCTTTCCTTCCAGAATATTTGACTCAGTAGAACCAACGATCTTGAATGTATTTACCTCATCCATATCGATATCCAGAATTGATACCTCAGAACCGAAGTGTACAACACCCTGCTCTACTTCTTCTTCGTCTGCAACCTCTGCGTACTTCAGGATCTTCTCGATCTCTTCGATACGAGCCTCGATATCTCTCTGCTCATCCTTTGCAGCATCGTACTCGGCGTTCTCTGACAAGTCTCCTTGCTCTCTTGCTTCTTTGATCTTCTGTGCAATTTCCTGACGTCTATTTACCTTTAAGTCCTGTAACTCGTCCTCTAACTTATGAAGACCTTCTCTAGTCAACAGATTTTTCTTCTCAGCCATCTCTATTTTCCTTTCTTTCACGACATACTTGCCCAGACTTCTTCCGAGCATACATGCTTGAATTATATCGGATATTACGTCATATGTCAAACGAGATTTCTGCAATATTTTAAACTGCAATATTTTAAACAATCTGCATTTTATATTTAAAAAATCCGCAAAGCCATTTTTGACCTTGCGGATTCTACAATTTCTTCTGTAATTATTCTGCTTTACAGCATCCGATTAGTGATGGAACAGACGGATTCCTGTAAATGACATAACCATATCGTACTGATCTGCACACTCAATGACAAGATCATCACGTACAGAGCCACCCGGCTGTGCGATATACTTCACACCACTCTTCTTTGCACGCTCTACATTATCAGAGAATGGGAAGAATGCATCGGAACCAAGTGTTACGTCGGTATTTCCATCGAGCCATGCACGCTTCTCCTCACGTGTAAATACTGGTGGCTTTACCTTGAAACGCTTCTGCCATTCGCCCTCGCGAAGTACATCCTCATACTCATCACCGATGTAAACATCGATGGCATTGTCACGATCTGCACGTCCAAGCGAATCTACAAACTGCAGATTCAGAACCTGTGGTGCCTGACGGAGATACCAGTTATCTGCCTTCTGTCCGGCAAGTCTTGTACAATGTACACG
>CAVKUW010000102.1:0-19595 GCA_963659815.1 Butyricicoccaceae bacterium | reverse complement strand
GCTGCCGGAAGTCCGGTTGCTTCTTTCAGCTCCTTTACAAGCTGCCAGCCGTTAAATGCATCCAAAAAGTTGATATAGCCCGGCTTACCATTGATCACCTTGACTGGAAGCTCGCTTCCATCCTCCATGTAGATACGGGATGGTTTCTGATTCGGGTTACATCCATACTTAAGCATAATTTCGTTTGCCATGATTTTTCATCCTCCGCTTTCTTAGACTCTGTCGTATTTATTGATAATCTTTGATGTCGCCTTACCTGTCTCGATGTCGATATAGCGAACGAACAAAGATACCTTGTTATCCTCATTCAAGGAGTTCCACAGCATATCGGTAAATGCATCCATATCATCCGGGATTGAGACCAGTTTCGGCTCACCCTCAAAGCTTGGAAGTGGATTGCCATCACCCATATAGGTGTGGATGAAATGTCCGGTTCCCGGAAGTGGATTCGTATAAGAGAATGTAAATCTCTCACAGCAATCCGGATTTCCGTCTGCGGATTTTAAGATGGACATTGCATAATTATACGAACCATTTTCCACATGCATAATGCCAGAAATACGTGGTGTATAATTCGGTGCATCGTCCTCATATTCTCGTGTGCGTAAAGATTGCTCAAATGTCTGCTGCTTATCCATCAGCTCGTAAATCGTATCGGTCTGATCTCCATTTGTCACGATTGTCTTGTTGCCTAATACACGCACTGGTGCATAGATGATCAGATGTGGATCTGTCAGCTTGGAAGGATCTGCTGCCTCTGTTCTTATGCCATCCTCTGTCTCGGTAAATACACGGTTCCGTGAATTCACGCTGCGTCCCATAATGAAATATGCAGTTACCGCTTTTTTGCCATCCTGTGACTTTCCGATCACGATACCTCTGCCCGGGTACGCGTTGCCCTTCAATTCTTCTTCCAATGAAATCATCTTCACGCTCTTCGCTCCTCCTCTTTTTCTGTGTCTATGTTAATCTGCGCCGTTGGTAACATCGCCGCTTCCATCTAAGGAAATCGGGTTACCAAGTACAGTCGGCTCCGGTTTGATAAACGTCATAACAAAGTCCTTGCTGATTGCCAGATACTCGCGGATATTCCGAATGGTCTGTCCACCATAGTTGATCGGTGCTGCTGCCACACCATACGCATCCATACTGAGGTTCTTGGCATTGTAGACCGCCCGCGTCAAATGATATTTCTGTGTGACGATCACAACCTTTTCCGCACCAAAGATGGCTCTGGCACGATACATACTCTCATAAGTAGAAAATCCCGCATGATCGAGGAAAATATCCTCAGACGGAACGCCCTGCTTGATCGCATAGTTCTTCATGACACTGACTTCGTTATAATATTCGCTGCCGTGGTCACCGCTCATCAGTATCTTCGGAGCACAGCCTGCCTTATAAAGTGCAATCCCCTCATCCAGTCGATCCCGCAGCATCGGACTCGGTGTATCTCCATTCTTTACAGATGCCCCAAGAATGATAATACAATCCACATCCGAAAGTGCAGTTGCGTCCTCCTCTTTCAGCAGACGGGGATTCACATCATGTTTAACATAGATATAGATTCCTGTCAACCCAAGAAGAATCAGCAGCGCACACACAATCAGGAACAAGAATATATTCCTAATTGCCCGCACAAATCCGCCTTTTTTCTTATCTGCTTTTTTCTTACTCATATCTTTTTGCCATTATTTCGTCGTCTTTTTTACTACTGACTTCTTCTCTGCAGAAGTCTTTTCTGCAGCCGGTTTCTTGTCTACATAATCATACTTGAATACCATCATCGAGAGCGGTGCGATATCAATGCTGATTGCGTATGGCATACGGTCACACTTTTCTTCAAATGCCTTAACCTTACCATTCTTCGTACCGGAACCACCGTAGATCTTCGCATCGGAATTGATGATCTCCTCGTACTCTGTCAGACAAGGAACACCGATCCAGTAATCCTTACGCTCTACCGGAACGAAGTTGCAAACGAACAACAACTGATCCTTCGCTGTCTTTCCTCGACGTACAAATGCAATAATACTTGTATTCGCATCATCGACCTTCGTCCACTCGAATCCCATCTGATCGTTGTCATTGTAGTAGCATGCATCATAAGTTGTATACAGATGGTTCAGACCTGCAACCCATTTCTGCATCTTCTTATGCAATGGCTGCTCTAATAAGAACCAGTCAAGACTTCTCGCCTCGCTCCACTCACGAAGCTGTCCGAACTCCTGTCCCATGAACAGAAGCTTCTTGCCCGGATGTCCATACATAAATCCATATGCTGTACGCAGGTTTGCGAACTTGTCTACCTCAAAGCCCGGCATCTTGTTGAGCATTGAACATTTCAGATGTACAACCTCATCGTGTGAGATTACGAGCACGTAATTCTCTGCATATGTGTATGACAGGCTGAACGTCAGACGGTTGTGGTTGAACGAACGGAAATATGGGTCCATCTTCATATACTCTAAGAAGTCGTTCATCCATCCCATGTTCCACTTATACAGGAAGCCAAGTCCCTTCATGCTTGCCGGTGCTGTAACACCCGCCCATGCTGTGGACTCTTCCGCGATCAGGAATGCGCCCGGATTGCGTTCTTCCATAACCGTATTGATCTTGCGGAGCAGTTCGATTGCATCGTAGTTCTCATTTCCACCATCTTTATTCGGCAGCCACTGTCCATCCTGTTTTCCGTAATCCAGATACAGCATAGAAGCAACTGCGTCCACACGCAATGCATCCACGTGGAACTTCTCCACCCAGAACAATGCATTGGCTGTTAAGAAGTTTGATACTTCATTTCTTCCAAAATCAAAGATATAGGTTCCCCAGTCCGGATGCTCGCCGCGTCTTGGATCCGGATGCTCATAAAGTGGCATGCCATCGAATCTTCCAAGTCCGTGTGCATCTCTTGGGAAATGTGCCGGTACCCAGTCCAAGATCACGCCGATGCCGTTTGCATGCATGTGATCTACAAAATACATGAAATCCTCCGGCGAGCCATAACGGCTGGTCGGCGCATAATAATTCGTTACCTGATAACCCCATGATCCATCAAATGGATACTCTGCAATACCCATCAGCTCGACATGGGTGTATCCCATCTTCTTTACATAATCGCAGAGCATCTTTGCAAGCTCACGGTAGGTATAGAATCCAAAATCAGAATCCTCAATTTTCTTCTTCCATGAACCGAGGTGGCACTCGTAAATTGCCATCGGCTTTTTCAGTTCTGTCTCACGCGTCTGCTGCTTCCGGTTCTCGATCCAGTCGGTATCCTTCCACTTATATCCGGTCAGATCCGCAACGACATTCGCATTGTCCGGTCTTACCTGGCACTGGTTTCCATATGGATCTGCCTTGTATAAGATCTCACCATCTCTTGTAAGAACCTGATATTTGTAGACAGCACCCGGAGCTACATCCGGGATAAACAGCTCATAGATACCGGAGGTCTGCATCATCTGCATTGGGTTCAGACCACCATCCCACATATTGAAATCGCCAACGACACTAACACGTCTTGCATGTGGTGCCCACACAGCAAAATACGTTCCCTTCACGCCATCGATCGTCATTGGATGTGCGCCGAACTTCTCGTACACATCATAGTGCTTGCCCTCTGCGAAAAGATACGTATCAAAATCTGTGATCTGTGAATCAAATGCATACGCATCGGCAGTTACAACCGTTGTGCCATCCTGATAGGTTGTCTCGATGCGGTATTTTGTTCCTTTATATTTCTTCTTTTCACTGTAAAATCCATAGAAGCCCTCTGCCAGACATTCCATCTCCTCGCGGTTCTTGCCTGTCGGAGATACGATGCAGACCTTCTCTGCATACGGACGATATACGGTAATCACCTGTCCATCGCCGTAATCATGGTTTCCGAGCAGATGCTTCGGTGCATTGATAACCCCATTTTTCAATTCATCGTACAAAATCCAGTTTACCCAATCTTCCAGTCGTTTGTTCATATTTTGTAACCCTCCTTAAAAATATCCTTCTCTAAATCTAAAACCGGTGTGGTCGCCCCGCCAGACGGACACACACACGAATCATCACAAACACAAAAATCTCCGCTGCAACTATGCCAAGATATAGCAACGCCAGATTCCTTGCAAAGGTTTCCGGCAGAATCTTACACAGCACATCTCCGGAAGAAAAATAACTATAATCGCCACGGAATATCATATTCCGAAGTCCTGCATAGACCTCTCTTTTTGATGTCACGATCCGCAGCATCAAAAGCGCCACCAGACACGCACCTCCTGCACTGCCATAAAAGCACGGCATCGTCTCCCGCCTGCGCCACAGCCTGCGAAAAATGTATATCATCCCAGCCAGCGACGCAATAGATAAAATCCATGCGAACCGGTAATACCCTTTCAGCCGGTTCAACTGATGCACATTTGTATCGGATAATTCATACCCTGCAATCTTATATTTGCCCGTAAAAAACTGACAATACGAATCTGAAATCTGTCCGTAATAAAGCTCCGCCTCCGCCTTGCTGATCTCCACGGTCACACCGTTACGGTAGTCCGTCGAAGACAGCCGGTACACACTCCGGTTAAACGCCAGCAGGCACACAGCAAAGCTCAAAATAAACACCGCAATGCAGACACTCGCCAGCCATTGAAACTTTCTATATTCTTCTCTTTTCATAATAATTGATTACTATCTTTTTCCTGTAAAATCTTAAAAACCTGTAAGCTTATTTATTTTACCATTTCCGCCCTGCAAAGTAAAGAAACCATTTTATAAATGCGTCCAATATCGCTGGAATTCTGCGTCATTTTTGCCTTGCGTCATATGCTGTTTTCCTCTATAATAATAGTAGTTTTTTATACAGCATGAGGTGGTGGGGCGATAATGGCATCAAGCAATTTTGTAAATGGAAATGACGTGGCTACATTTGTCTTGGAGACAGATGCACCATACAATATTTTAGACTTTGACCAGGGGCTTTGTACAATGACCGGATACTCTCCGCGTGAATTGTCCAAGAAGATCTGTACCCTGGATAATCTGTTATATGTGGAGGATTTTACAGAAGTAATCGCCTCCATGAACTATCAGTTAAGTATCTCGAATCTGATCAGTATTCAGCATCGGATCGTGACAAAGAGCGGTACCGTGCTTACGGTGCTTTGCAACGGACAGGCATTTTCCTTGAACGATGGTCGTGACGTGCTGCAGTGCGTATTTACCGATATCACGAATCTGGAAAATGCGGCGAACGAAACCGTCCGTGCCAAAACGGATCTGGAGATTTTCGCAAATACAGTTCCAAGCGGCGTGAGCAAGCATCTGCTTGATAACAATTTATCTCTTTTATGGGCAAATAATTTCTTTTATGATATGTGCGGCTACTCCGAGCATGACTACAAGGAGAAGTTCGGCAAGAGTACGCTGCAGCTCGTATTGAGCGAAGATCTGGCACTCGTGATTGATGCACTTGCAGATTTGACGGAAAATGCGGAGAATTCCAAGATTATGAATTTCCGTATCCAGTGCGCAGACGGCAACATCAAATGGGTCAATACAGTCATCGCCCGCTCCGGATCGGAGGAACAGGGATTCCCGGTTGTAAACCTTGTTATGTCGGATATTACAAATTTGAAGATTGCCGAGACAAAGGCAATGCTGGAAGAGCAGAAATATCTGATTATCTCTGACATCTCTGAAGAGCTTCCTTACGAGTACGATATCGCAACCGATACGATCACATTTGCAGAAAAATTCAACCATATTTTTGAAGGCGAATCTGTGGTTGAGAATCCCACTGAAAATATGCTCAAGATGGGACTTGTCTCTTATGATACACAGTCTGCAATTGAGGAGCTGTTTTATCTGGCAAAAGCCGGCACCGAATATCATTCTACCGAATTTAAGTTAAATACGAAAAATGGTGGTTTCCAGTGGTATTTCTCCACATTTTCCACCATCTATGATGAGACAGGGACACCTCTTCGTGTCGTTGGTCTGCTCCGAAATATCCATGCCCAGAAGGTGGAACAACAAAAGCTGCTGATCCGCGCAGAGACCGATCAGATGACCGGGCTTTATAACAAGGCAACAACAGAGAGCAAAATTCAGGCTTCTCTGCGTGAATTAAATGGAAACAGCTATCAGGTTCTGATGCTGGTCGATATTGATGACTTCAAGAAGATCAACGATACCTTCGGACATTTGAAGGGCGATGAGGTTATTGTCGACATCGCAAAGACGCTGCAGGAATTCAAGGGCGATTACGGCATCGCCGGACGTCTCGGCGGCGATGAGTTCTGCGTATTTTTATCGAATATCTTAGACACCCAGCTTGCAAGTGAAAAAGCCGTTATGATCGCCGATCGCTTGCGCGAGCTGTACCAGCACGATTGCAAGGTCACGCTCAGTATCGGTATCGCCGCAACGAACCAGCAGATTCCGTACAATGTCTTACTGGAAAATGCAGATACCGCACTGTATCAGGCAAAACTAAATGGCAAGAACGGCTATTTCTTCTACGCCGACGATATGGAGCGTGGCAAATACGAAAACGACCGTTCTGAGACATCTGCAAAGGATGCTGAGACGTCTGCACTTCTGGATTCCCTGCTTTCCACGCTATTTGCAAGCACGAACACTTACACAGCAATTGAGCAGGCAATGACACTTGTCGGGGAACACTACTCCATCGACAAGATCAGCATCTGGGAATACAGCTACAACAAGAGCTTTGTTGATTGTACCCATCAGTGGTGCAGGAAAGGTATCACAAACGACATGGCGATCCGCCAGCATACTCCGGCAGCGATTCTGGAGGAATTATCTGCGATGGGAACCGACGGTATCACCTACTCTTCCGATACCTCTTTGATCAAGACGAACACCGCAAGCATGAATCCATACGCGGAAGGTATCCGCAAGCTCATGCAATGCGATATCAATACAAATGGCAAACGAATCGGCTTTATCAGCTTCTATTCTATGGACAAAGATGTCACATGGACCGCACAGACATTAACCGCATTCAAACAGATTTTCCGTCTGTTCGGAGAAGCGGTCAAGACGAAGCAGACAAACCGTGCAATGTCACTGTTGCGGGATGATACGATCAAAGCATTTGACCTCGTACAGAATCCGATGGTCGTCGTAGACAAGGATTCCTACGATGTCATGTATTTCAACGAATGTGCACGTGAATATTTCCCGAAGCTTGCATTAAACAGCAAATGCTACTCCTGCTTGCAGCAGGAAAGTGCACCTTGCCGTGATTGTCCGGTACATAAAATCTCCGACAACAATCCGACCGTCGGCTGTATCAAACATAACCGCACACTCGATGAGCCGCTGGATGTCCATATGACAACGATCAACTGGAGTTCCGGCAGCCATACATTTTTGATTTCTACCTCCGCACACAAGGAGACAAAGGCGGAACAGCTCCGCAAGGAACTCGAGCAGAACATCAATATCGAAAAGCGGATTGCCGAAGCTTCTTACCGCGATATTGTCACCGGCTATGGAAACTTTGAGAAGTTCAAGGTCGACGCACAGGCGGTCTTAAACGACAACCCGGATACCGATTATGTAATGTTCTACTTTAATATCAAGAACTTCAAGTACATCAATGAGACTTACGGTCATAACGTGGGGGATCAGACGCTCAAGGCAGTCGCAGATGTATTGAACAAATATATGCAGGAGGGTGAGGCATTTGCCCGTGTCATCAGTGATACTTACATCATGCTGATTCACTACAAGGCAGAAGACCAGTTCATGTCCATCTTCAACAACATCAAGGCAGAGGTTCACGATGCATGTCTTGCCATTCAGGATCGCTTTGTCGTAGACTTCACGGCCGGAATCCTGATCATCGACGAGACGATGCACAGTTACAGCATCAACCGTTTAGTTGACCGTGCAATGATGGCTGGCAAGTCTATCGATGCTTCAACCGGCGTATCGTATGCATTCTACGATGACGAGTACCACAAGAAGGTATTGAACGATGCACAGCTTGAGAACAGTATCCACGGTGCACTGGAAAACAATGAATTCTGTGCATATGTACAGCCAAAATACGATATTGCATCGAAGAGCCTGATCGGTGGCGAGCTTCTGGTGCGCTGGTTATCTCCTTCCAAGGGATTTCTGGAGCCGGCAGCCTTTATCCCGTCCTTCGAGAAGAACGGTTTCATCTATCAGATCGACTGTTTCATGCTCGAACAGGCATGTAAGTCCATCCGCCGGTATCTCGATTCCGATATTTACGTCATTCCGTTCTCCGTGAACCTGTCACGGGTGACATTGGCACATCCAGATTTCCTGTCAAAGGTGCAGGAAATCGTGGAACGATACTACATTCCACATCATTATCTGGAGTTCGAGATTACAGAAAGTATCTTCTCTGAAAATTATTCTCAGATGATTGATGTTCTGAACAAACTGAAATCGATGGATTTTATCATCAACATGGACGATTTTGGAACTGGCTATTCGTCTCTTACACTGCTCAAGGATCTGCCAATCGACGTCATCAAACTTGACCATGATTTCTTATCCCGGTCAACAACGAACGACAAAAATGCAATCAGCATCCTGCGCAGTATCATCGAGATGGCACACACCCTCGATATCCGTGTTGTCAGCGAAGGTATCGAGACAGTGGAACAGTTGGAAATGCTCAGTTCCATCAACTGTGAGATCGGTCAGGGCTTCCTGTTCGCAAAGCCTATGCCAATTGCAGATTATGACAAGATGATACAGGACTATTCTGCAAGCTAAAATTTAGGTTTTTACAGCGTTTACAGGATTTACAGGATTTTTACAGGATTTTTCGTCAAAAAGTATTGACAGAAAAATGGCTTTTTGCTATTCTATGGTTTGTGTGTGAACACAATTAGAAATTTTCACTGGTCCAATCTATCTAGTGGTGTGGATGGGTTGTTCGTGTCTTGACCAAAGTGATAATTATATAAACTAAACTATTATAATATTTTATGGAGGTGTCAGGTTTGGCTAATATCAAATCCGCAAAGAAGAGAATTCTTGTTATCGAGACAAAGACTTTAAGAAACAAAATGATCAAGTCTAAGATTAAGACTTTAGTTAAGAAGGTTGAGGCTGCTATTGAGGCAAACGATAAGGCTGCTGCAGAAGCTGCACTTCAGGTTGCTACATCTGAGATCAGCAAGGCTGCTTCAAAGGGAATCTACCACAAGAACAATGCTTCAAGAAAGATTTCCCGTTTAACACTTGCTGTTAACAAGCTTGCTTAATTATTTTACTGATAAATATAATTAACCCAAAGAAAAAGACGCTTTTCGCGTCTTTTTCTTTTTCACTATTCTCTTTTTACTTTCCTGTCTGTAATGTATGTTTCTTTAAATAACTGTGCAACACCCATTTTTCCGGAATCCGCTTTAAGACAATCTGTATCTCCTCATGCTTTGCGATCGGCTGCACTAAGATGCTGTAAAGCTGTGCATTGTTCGCGCCCCAGATATCCGTAAAAATCTGGTCACCGACAAACAGCGTATTCGTCCGGTCAGTGCCAAGCTTCTGCATTGCCTGCACATACCCCTTCGCCGATGGCTTTCCTGCTTTATATACATAAGTCGCTCCGACCTGTTCGTTGAAAGATTTCACGCGTTCCTCATCATTGTTCGACACGAAGCAGACACCATACCCCATATCTTTTAATTGCTGTATCAATGCCTTTGCGCGTGCATTGGCTGGTGCGTCATGCTCCACCAGTGTATTGTCGACATCGAACAGCACCGCCCGGTATCCTTTGTCATAAAAAGCCTGAAAATCAATATGATAGGTACTGTCGTAATATTCGTTTGGAAAAAATCTCTGAAACATATCGTGTTCTCCTAAGTCTTTATTCGTCTGTTTTCTAATGCCCGTTTGCACCATTTATTCCGCATGGAAAAATTCGTACACATTCTTTGCAATGGACTCTGGGATTCCCGGCACTTCTGCAAGCTCGCTGATCGTCGCTTCCTTGATCTTCCGTATCTCACCGAAATATTTGAGCAGCTGTTTCCGCCGGTTCTCACCAATGCCCGGTATCTCATCGAGCACGGAATGTACCTGATTTTTGCTGCGGAGCTGGCGGTGATATTCAATCGCGAAACGATGCGCTTCATCCTGCAAGGCAGTCACCATCAGCATTGCTTCACTGCCCTTCGGGAACTTCACTTCCACATTGTTGTAATATAACCCTCTTGTCCTATGGTTATCATCTTTTACCATACCACATACCGGAATGTCAAGTCCCAGACTGTCTAATACCATCAACGCAACATTCACCTGACCTTTACCACCATCCATCATGATGACATCTGGCAGAACATCCATCTTCTCATCCGTGAATCGTCTCGACAATACTTCCTTCATAGATGCATAATCATCTGGGCCAGTTACTGTACGCAGCCGGAATTTCCGGTACGCATTCTTCTTCGGTTTTCCCTGCTCAAACACAACCATTGATGCAACCGACAGCACACCGGAGATATTGGAGATATCAAACGCCTCCATCCGGTTCGCCGACGGAATTCCCAGAAGCTCTGCGATCTCATTTGCCGCCCCGATCGTCCGTTTCTCCTGCCGTTTCACACGCTCCATATCCTGTGCCAGCACCAGTCCCGCATTTTCTGCCGCCAGGTCTAAGATTTTTTTCTTGTCACCCTTCTGTGGAACGAGGATCTGTACCTTCGATTCCCGTCGTTCACTCAAATACGCTTCTAAGATTTCCTGTTCCTCCGGCATTTCCGGCACTAAAATCTCCTTCGGCAGATATGGCGTTCCCGAATAAAACTGCTTGATAAACGCCGCCAGCACCTCTGGCATCCGTTCTTTGCTGTTGCCGTTCATATGATGATTTTCCCGTCCAAGTAATTTACCGTCACGCACGAAAAATACCGTCACAACGATATCCTTGTCGTTCGAAGCGCACGCAATCACATCCCGGTCTTCGCCAGACGCCTTATTCATCTGCTGCTTATCCTCGATATGCCGGATGCTCTCGATCAGATCCCGCGTCTCAGCCGCTTTCTCAAACTCCATCTCTTCTGCCTGTTTTCGCATCCGTTCCTGCAGCTCCGCCAGTATCTCCTTGTAATTACCATTCAGGAACGACAATGCCGCCTGTACCTGTCTGCCGTAATCCTCCTGACTGATCTTCCCATTGCAAGGTGCCTTACACTGCCCGATCTGGTAATACAGGCACGGACGATCCTTACCGATATCCTGTGGCAGTCTACAGTTGCAGGTACGCAGATGATAGAGCTTGTTGATCAATTCTAAGATATCCTTGACCGCACGTGCATTCGTATATGGTCCAAAGTATTTGGAGTAATCCCGTTTCATGGAATGACTGTACAGAAACCGTGGAAAAGCCTCCTCCACCGTCACGCGGATATATGGATAACCTTTGTCATCTGTCATCATCGTGTTATACTTCGGGCGATATTCCTTGATCAGATTACATTCCAGCACAAGCGCTTCCATCTCAGAACTTGTCACGATATATTCAAAATATGCGATCTGCGACACCATTTTTGCAATCTTCACCGAGCCGCCGTGTCCATGTCCAGTCTGAAAATACTGCCGTACCCGGCTGTGCAGACTGACTGCCTTTCCAACATAAAGGATATCATCATTTTTGCTGTGCATGATGTAAACACCCGGACTTTTCGGAAGCTTTTTCAGTTCCTCCTCCACATCAAATATATACTGACTTTCCTCCGCATTGTGGCTGGCGCGATAAATATTCACATTGATTCGTTGTCTTTTTTCTGCCATGTTTCGATTGACTCCTGTTCTGTGCAGGTATCCAGAATAAAATTAGGAGGTATCTGTAAGATACCTCCCGCTTTATAATAAAGGTTTTTTTGTGGTCTGATTATAAAAGATCCGCACGAAGCTTCTTGATAACAGTCAACGTCTTGTTACGAAGCTCTTCTGCTTCATATAACTGCAACATAGAGTTCTTATCCAGCTTCGCATCTACAACGGAATTCAACCAATCATTTACATATGCCTGTACATACTTCACATTTGCATCGGACTTGTCCTTCAATGTCACGATGATGTTGTTCAGGTTCTCAATAACAGTCGGCTGAAGTGTTGTGTTATTGTTCTGTGTCTGTGCACCCTCATCAGATAACTCGATAACCTTACCTGTCTTTGTGATGATGACCTTCTTGTTCGGAGAGGATTCTGAACGAGAAGAGCTTCCACCCTTTCTGTCAAGGAGCTTTTCTACTACCTTGATCAGGCATACAACACTGTATGTAGCTTCCTCTGATGTCTGCTGCTCATTGCCCTTGTCCTCATACTGATTCCACAGCCACTCAGACTTCAGAAGCATCTCCTCCATCTTTGTGTCAGACAACAGCTTCTGCAGATCTGGGTCCATCACAGGTCCAGAATTCTTACCAAAGAACTTACCACCAGACTGTGGTACATCGGACTTCTTATACTTCGCAGGAACTACAATCTCTGCGTAAGTCTTAATCAACTGCTTTTCAGCGATCTTTGGATCGTAGTTATTGTTGATAATATTGATTCTGCCACTGTTCAGACCGTTGCAGATCATATCCTCTGCCGTCATAAATACAAGTGCCTTCTGACGATCATCGATCATCTGCTTGATCTCGTAGTTTGTCTTGGACTTCTCAAGGATAGAATTCTTACGAACCTTAAATGCCTTAATCTTCTCCTTCACGCTGAAGAACAGCTTGAGCAGAGAAGGATTTGCATTGACATAATTTCCAATCCATGTAAGTTCTACATACTGATGTTCAATCTTGTTTGAAATCTCATATACATTGTAACCATCAAAGATAACATTCAACGTTGTATAGAGTAAATCGAGAATCTCGTACTTTTCTTCCCACGACTTGTTTGAGTTATCCTGATTTACCAGATCCTTGATTCCACACTCATAGAACACAAGGTTGTACTCATACAATCCTTCGAAGATGTTCTGCTTGTCACTTAAGGCTGCACCTGCACCTAGAATCTGCAGATTCTTCTTCATGTTTGGCTCGTTCTCGATATAGAGATATACCTTTCTTACAAAGGAAGAAACCTCTGCGATCAGTGTATCAATACGCTTGTTGTAGATCTCCTGTTTAGAGATTGCATTGATTACACTTCTGCTCAGAACCGTTGTATCGGCTGCTGAATTCGTGTTGCGGATCAATTCCTTGAAGCTCTCATAGACTGACATATTATCGATTGGAATATACTCTGCATTCAGTCCATAAAACTCAAATGCCTTACTGTATTCCTTGTTGTGAATATATGCATTGAACAGTCCAATTGAAAACTGGATCTTATAATCATTTCCTACATGTGGATCTTCTACTACATAATCAAACAATACTTCCAGATTGTTCATGTATGCATCCGAATTCGCATCGTCTGCCGGAAGTCCCATCTCCATGATGACGTTGATCAGATCAAGGTAACCCATGATTGCCTTATCAAAGTTCTTCGGTCTGTCGTCATCCTCTAAGATCTGATAGCTCAGATTGATCAATAATGGAGCAATACGCTCACCGATCAGACGCATTGCATCGCTGAAGCATTCTCTCTGATACAGATAGATCAGCCAAATGCTGTAACGGTAAATACCAGATGTACTGATTGGAGCATCCACATCCAGTGGATCAATATCGCCATATACAAACTTGAACAATGGTTCAATCCACTCTTCAATCTCATAACGTCCTGTCGCCTTGATGTTGGTATCTACGAACTCACCCAACTCGTAAAGCTTTGTACACTGTGTCTTTACATCGTCGTCAACCATCATGTTCTTGAGGTCAAAATTGCTGTCCTTCAAATAGTCGATAACCAATGCATAAAAGCCATCTTCTACCTGTTCATTCAGGAAACGAATCAACAGTCCTTTGTTATTTGATGCCGCAATTGTAAGGACATTGCTGTCTGATCCTGCAGTAATATTTGCTGGTAATGCCATCGCCATATACCCCCTTGTAATTAAATTTCACTACTTCGATTTTATAACAAAATACGCGACAAAGTCAACCTTCGATTTGTCAATAATTCATAATTGGCATTGTGCATAATTAACAAAGCGTTTTTGACAAATGGAAGCTGTTTTTTTATCAAAATTGTACAATTTTTCACAAAACATCAGACTTCAAAGCCCGCCATCCGAAGGATTGCCCGCGCATTTGTTGTTGTACATCTGCCATCGCGGATCTTATAGTCAAACCGCAGCTCATCGCCCTCATAATATTCTTGGAAATGATAGTTTACAGCCGGTGTCTGATTCTTATCCGTGATACTGCAAAGTTCAAAATCATGTGTGGAAACAACTGTCATACAGCGGCTTCCCGCAAGCTTCGTGATGACCTCCTTCGCACCGACGATACGGTCTGCAGAGTTGGTTCCCTTGAAGATCTCATCAATCAGGCAGAGCATTGGCTTTTCCTCCTTGCGATAGCCAGCCATCTCCTTGATGCGAAGAATCTCCGCATAGAACGTGGAGATACCATGTGCCACATCATCTTTCACCCGCATAGATGTAAAGATGTGCATATAAGACGCTTTCAGCTTGTCTGCACAGACCGGTGCTCCGAGATAAGCAAGCACCAGATTGATCGCAACCGTTCTTAAAAAAGTTGTCTTACCTGACATATTGGAACCTGTAATAATCGTGATGCCAGAACCAAGTGTTACATCGTTGCCCTGCGTCTGATCTGGCAGCAACAGCGGATGATACAGATTGGTTCCCTCCAGATGCACCTCTGTCTCCGTGTAATCAATCTGTCCTTCGCCTGTTTCCCGCACCATCCCCAGCACAGAAAAGCTCATCAGATCTTCCAGCTCCGCGATCATATCCGAACATCCCGCAACCTGTGTTCCATATGTTTTCTTCCACCGGGAAACGACCGCTGCAAGCTGATAGTCCCACAGAAACAGTCCGCATAAGATCTGGTGTATCAATGGATTAAAGGAAATATTATATGCCTGACTGATTGCTTTTAATTTATGATACGCCCGGACCGCCCCGGTTGCACCGCCTGCGCGCTGCTGCATCTTTACCAGCACATCGCTCTGAAATGACTGTCCTGCGATCAACGAGAGCATCTCTTCGTATTCACCGCTCACGGTACTTGCATAATAAACCGGCTGGATAATACCATCCGTCATAAACTTGGTCAGCCATGAAATCACAAGCAATGCCAGAAATCCGACAAGTGGATATCCATAGGAAATCGTGCCAGTCAGGAACAATACCAGACTCACGATCTCACAGATCGGAAGCACAAACCGTAATATGTGTGCAAATACAGGGAGCTTTCCCTGTGCCACGTCACCGCAAAAATCTTCAAATGCTTCCGCGTCAAACTTTTCTTTTCCCTCTTCCATCTTACGTCCGGCTGTCTCAAACTCTACGGCAAATTCCGTTTTTCCAGAAAGCTCTTTGATTGCAGCATGCCGCTGTTCCCGCTCCGTTTCCTCGATATACCGCGAAGTAAGATGGTCTGCAAATGTCTGTTTTCCTTTCTCTGTATGACAGACGGAAATCATCTGATACAGTGAATTTTCTCCTAACAGATCAATATCTGCAGCAACGCAGTCATCCTCACTCAGATACACGGTTCCCTTCTCATCAAACTTCCGCCAGCCATCGGTAAAACGATTGCAATAACGCCGGCAGACCTCCCATTTCTCCGTCAGCATCTCCTGCCGTTCTGCCACAACACTGTGCCATTTCACAAGCACCACAAAGCCGATCAGGAACAACACGCCAACGATCATCAGCAGTGTTGCATACGTTTTTTCTTTTTCTGTAATTCCGATGATCAAGCCAGCCGCACCGATTAAAAATGTCAGGATACGAAGCGTGGAAATCCGGCTGAATAACCGGTCTGCCTGTTCCTTTTGATTCTGATAATCCAGCGTCCACTGTTCAAACAGCTTTCGATTCTCACTTACTGTCATCATGCCCTTTTTCTTCCTCTTTTTCCTCTTTTTTTCTCGTGATCACCATCTTGAAAAAGATTGCCACAAACACGCCTGCCGCAATGATGCTCAGGATTCCTAATGTAGTTTGGTCTAAGAAAACCAATGCTATTCCAACAAGTGCGATCAAAATCGCACAGGTGAGAAAATTCTTCTCGGATTCTTTTAAATTCTTCATTTTATATTACCCTCCGGTCTTTTTACTACAATCTAGTCTACCATATCCCACTGTGCAAGGCAAAGAAATAATTCTAAACTTTCTGTGAACCACAGATTTCTATTTGATTTTTATTATTGCATGTATTAGAATAGTCTTTATATAATTGTGGTAAAATATAGATAATTATGGAAAAGGAGATTTAGACATGGGTAAGTTTTTTAAGGGTGTCGTAAAATTTTCAGTTGCCGCAGCCGCAGTTGGTGGTCTGTGCTATGCATTCAAGGACAAGATCAAGGAATCTAAGGTATATCAGGATAACAATGTTGATGAGAAGATCAACAAGGTAAAAACAACGATCAAAGATAAGATGCCAAAGATCTTTGACAACGAGGATGATATCGAAGAGGATGATCTGTTTGCAGACGATCTCGATCTCGAGATGGAGGATGCAAACCGTGATTACGTGACGATCAACCCGGATGATTCCGAGAAGTCAGAGGATGTAGCAGCCGAAGAGCCTGCGGAAGAAAAGGCTGAGGATACGGACGCTGAGTAATCGCTGAGAATCAAACATTCTTATATTTCAGATGCAACAAATTGCATGGACAAGCAAAAAGTTCGATGAGACCTTGAATGTTTCATCGAACTTTTTATTTTGGACGCAAAGCGTAATCCATGTTTGATCTATCTGTTTATTTGTCTGTCTGATCTACAGTTTCACCAGCTTGCGCATATCTTCATAGAATCCCGGGTACGAAATATCCACACATTCAGCGCCGGTGATTTCTGTCTCGCCCTCTGCATTCATTGCAGCAACCGCAAAGCTCATCGCTACCCGGTGATCCAAATGGCTGTCGATTACGGCGCCGTGAAGTGGTCTGCCACCGCGGATGATCATACCATCTTCGGTTGCCTCGATATCTGCGCCCATCTTCTTCAGATTATCTACCATCACATCAATCCGGTTGGATTCCTTTACCTTCAATTCTGCCGCATCTTTGATGATTGTCTCATCATCTGCAAAGCAGGCTAGAATCGCAATCGCCGGGATCTCGTCAATCAGAGTTGGAATCACTTCTCCGCCAACAACACAGCCTTTCAGATCCGAGGTGCGAACTGTCACATCAGCAGTCGGCTCTCCGATCTCGCCAGATGTCTTCTCAACTGTCACATCCGCTCCCATATCCGAAAGCACACGCAGGATACCATCTCGTGTCGGATTGATGCCAACATTTTTCACCGTTACACAGCTGTTCGGTGTAATCGCAGCCGCTACCAGAAAATATGTTGCCGAAGAAATGTCACCAGGCACAATTACTTTCTTTGCATACAGCTCGTCTGCTGTTTTTACATACACGGTCTTTCCTTCTGTACGGATATCCACGCCGAATTCTTCAAACATCAGCTCCGTATGGTTCCGACTTACTTCTGGTTCTGTCACAGATGTCTCGCCATCCGCATAAAGTCCTGCAAGCAGAATCGCTGATTTGACCTGTGCCGAAGCCACCGGCGAGTCGTAGTGGATTCCATGCAGATTGGTGCCATGAATCTCAAGCGGTGTACAGTCATTTCCGCGTAAGCTTCGAATATCTGCTCCCATCTGCGAAAGCGGCGTGATAATCCGCTTCATCGGCCGTTTCTGGATCGACGCATCGCCATTGACTGTCGATACAAATGGCTGCGCCGCAAGGATTCCCGACATCAGACGTGTTGTCGTTCCGCTGTTTCCAACATCCAGAATCGAATCCGGTGCTTTCAAACCTCTCAGACCACGACCATGTACCAGTACTTTGTCTCCGTTATTCTCGATCTCCACGCCCATCTTACGAAAGCAGGCAATCGACGACAGACAGTCAGCCCCTTGCAGGAATCCTTCTACCTCTGTATTGCCCTTCGCGATTGACCCAAGCATAATACTTCTGTGGGAAATGGATTTATCTCCCGGTACCGTCACTTCACCGGAAAGTCCATGAACTCTTGATAATTTCATAATCTTCTCTCTTTCTGTATGTCTAATATTATGTAATACGCATATTTAAGTCTTTTCAAATCCTGCATCCGTACACAGTTTTTGTTTTCATTTTCAAGTCTGAACGTCTCGTTATAAAAATCTACATCATTATAACACGGCTCATTTCCAGCAACAACCGATTTATGGATTGTATTACGCACATCCGATGATTATTTACATATTATTTTACGTGTTATTTTGCCTCGATGCACATATAGGAATCTGGATTACAATCACGGATTACATTTCTTGCACGGGGTATATCCCATATTCTCTAACTCCTCCACCGTTCCCTCATAGGTCTGCTTGTTTTTCTCCTTCATCTGGCTGACACTCGAACATGTCGGGCGATGAATCTTCTTCGTGTTCGTGTTCAAAATGTATGTCTGTGTTGCTTCATTCTGATTGCCCCCGATTGGTTCTAAATTCTGTGTTTGTCCCTGTATTTCAGCAACCGGCTGCTCAGCACTAACGTCATGTTTCATTCCATTTTCCTGTTCAGCGCTTCCTGATTTCCTCGCGTTCTCACGCTCATCGGAAATAGATTCCCAGCTTGTTCCATCTGCATAGTTGATTCCGATTCCCGGCTGTGCGTTATAGCAGTACACATGAAAGCAGATTCCGTCTCCCGCATCTTCCACAGACCATCCTTCCATCTCCACGCCGGAAGCAACCAGATTATCTCCTTCAAAAATCGGTGTCACCCGGTACAGCACATGATTTCCAGTCTCTTTTACATATGCATCTACCTTTTCCTCAAACGGAAGCATCCCATTCATATTCAGGTATCTTGTCCCGGTAATCAGATTCTTCTCATTTGCATTTTCACCGGCAAGACAGTACGCGATCAGATGGCAGCGATTGTAGAGATAATTCCCGTCAATCAGATCATTATATTTTACTGTATGCCAACCGCTTGGACGGACACTTCCGATTGAGCTCCGTTCTTCCGTCTGCTGTAATTCCGGGCAGATATTCGCATACGCTTGTCCACAACGTCCAAACGAATCCAGATCACTATATCGTTCAAACGCTTCCGTACTCTTCTTTTCTTCCTCTGTAAAATCCGGCATATTATTCTCAAGCTGGATATACGGCGTACCGTCGTAAGCCGGAATGTCAGCAAGCGAAACTGGAGTTCCCGTCTGGATTGCACGCGGAAGCCCATTCTCCGATTGTGCATCTGGCTGCGAGTCTTTATCTCGCGTGTCAGGATTCTCCGTTATATCCTGCGCTTCTATGACAGCCGTGGTCGAATCATCCGCGGCGGGTTGCCCGGCTGCACATCCCGCGAACGAAAGCGCGATGAGCAAACAGACGACTATATATTTCAGAGTTGTTTTAATCTTTTTCATTGTAGTTTCCTTTCAATTCTTATTATACTTACCCCATCTCATATGCACAAGCCATACTTGGGCT
>CAVKUW010000101.1:0-11605 GCA_963659815.1 Butyricicoccaceae bacterium | reverse complement strand
ATCGTTCCAAGAAATGAGATCATCGAAGTCGTACTCGACAACGATACGATGAAGATCGATGGAAATATGGCAATTGCATGGTCATCCTCTTTGGATTTTACGGTTGAGAAATCTTCCAAATCTTTGATCGGTTCTGCTGTATCCGGGGAAGGTCTGGTTAATGTATATCGTGGTTCCGGCAAGATCTGGCTTGCTCCGGTATTGGAGACCGGCGGTTCCGCTGGTGTCAGCAGCCCGCAGAATGCAAGCGAGACAGCTTCCGAAGGAAAGACTGGTTCCGCGGCTGCACGGAATGATACGATGAGTAAGATTGAGAAGTTCGGGAAGTTTATGGATAAGTTTAGTTGATGCTTCACGAATGCTCAACGGACGATAATTGCGATATTATAGTTTACAAAAGAGTTGGGACTATACAATTTTCATATAGGGTATGATAGAAATTCCAATACGCATCTGTATATTTAGAATAGAGTACATGTAGATGCAATGTATTGAACCTGAGAATTACTAAATGTTCTTAACAAACATATTCTCAAAATACGCAACCGCAGCCAATTCACCATCCATGGCTCAGTGGCTGCTTACCTGAACATCGTGTTCAGGTATTGCTTATAAGAAGAAAGAACATTAAGTAATTCTAAGGCTCAAACATATCGCATCTTACATGAAGCTCTATTCTAAATATAGATGCGTTTTTATATTGTCATACGATACCCTATATGAAAATTATTGCTCCGCAACTCTTATATTATTCCCTTTACATCGCAATTATCTGTGTAGCATCTGCCTTGAGGTCTTGTTAGCTTCCTTTTTCACTTCCAGTTGGAGTATTTCTTCCCGTTTGGACATTTTCACCCAACCTGCTTGCTTCCTCTTACCTTCCGGTTGGGGCATTTCTTCCCGTTTGAACATTTTTACCCAACCTGCTTGCTTTCTCTTGGCTTCCAGTTGGAGCATTTCTTCCCGTTTGGACATTTTCACCCAATCCGCTTGCTTCCTCTTACCTTCCGGTTGGGGCATTTCTTCCCGTTTTGGCATTTTTACCCAACCTGCTTGCTTCCTCTCAGCTTCCAGTTGGGGCATTTCTTCCCGTTTGGGCATTTTTACCCAATCCGCCTGTCTCCTCAAAGTACAAAGACGATATCAGGAGTGTATAAAGAAATCCTGTAATAGCAAGCATTCTTTTTATATGTGGATAAAAGAAAAACGCATCTGCGATATAGAAATCCTTGCGGTATATGATACAATTGCAGATTAGAAGTTGTTCGTGTTCTGCTCGCTTTCAGCAATGCTTGAACAGGACGTTCAAGCAAGCAGCCACTGAGCCACGGATGGCGAATTGGCTGCGATTGCGTCCATTAAAACAATCTAAATCAGAACACATACAACTTCTTATCTGCAAATCGTTATATACTGCAAGGATTCTCTATATCCGATGCGTTTATGTTTTTCTATATCCTCCATGAATGATTGCTATTCAAGGATTTTATAAATTACACTTTCTTCGTCATCTCCAAACGAAGCAACGCACGTTTCAGTGCGAGTTCCGCCCGGTCGATATCCTGTGAGTTGTCGTGGATGCGGCGCTCCGCACGAATCTTTGCTTCCTCGGCACGATGAATGTCAATCTCATCCGGCCATTCGACCGACTCTGCCAGAATTGTGACAGAATCGCCAAGGATCTCTGCAAATCCGGAATGCAATGCCGCTTCCTTATCTCCACCATCTTCCCGAATCTTCAGGACACCCGGTGCAACAACCACAGTCATAGGTATATGTTTTGGGTACAGTCCGATGATGCCCTCAATCGTATTAAACTCAAGGAAAGAAGCTTCCCCTTCATAGAATACCCGTTCCGGTGCGATCACACGAACTATCATTTTATTTTCTGCCATGTATACCACCTATTTATTCACTGCCAACAGATTGCTCTAGCTTAATTTCATACTTTCATCGGAACAATCCACTGACAGTACACAATTATTTATTACCTGTTACCTATATATCTGTCAGGCATTAAATGTTCTATACTCTTTGATCCCTTACTTCTTGCACTTCGCAAGTACGTCGTCGATACTTCCGGCATTTAAGAAATAGCTCTCTGGAATGTCGTCATGCTTACCTTCCAGAATCTCCTTAAAGCTCTGAATCGTATCAGACAGTGGAACGTATTTACCAGGAAGTCCTGTAAACTGCTCTGCTACATGGAATGGCTGTGACAGGAACTTCTGTACCTTTCTTGCTCTGGCAACGACGATCTTATCCTCCTCGGAAAGCTCATCCATACCAAGGATTGCGATGATATCCTGCAATTCCTTGTACTTCTGCAGGATCTCCTGTACACCACGTGCCACCTTGTAATGCTCCTCGCCAACCACTCTTGGATCTAGGATTCTGGATGTAGACTCCAGAGGATCTACCGCAGGGTAGATACCAAGCTCTACGATGGAACGGGAAAGTACCGTTGTCGCATCCAAGTGTGCGAATGTAGTTGCAGGTGCAGGGTCTGTTAAGTCATCGGCTGGCACATAGACTGCCTGTACCGATGTGATAGAACCATTCTTTGTCGAAGTGATACGCTCCTGCAATGCGCCCATCTCTGTCTGCAGGGTTGGCTGATAACCAACGGCAGAAGGCACACGTCCAAGCAGCGCGGACACCTCCGAACCAGCCTGTGTAAAACGGAAGATATTGTCGATGAACAACAATACATCCTTTCCAACCTGATCACGGAAATACTCTGCCATCGTCAGTCCGGTCAGACCAACACGCATTCTTGCTCCTGGCGGTTCATTCATCTGACCAAATACCATCGTCGTCTTCTCGATAACACCGGATTCGATCATCTCGTAATACAGGTCATTTCCTTCTCTTGTTCGCTCTCCAACACCAGTAAATACGGAATATCCACCGTGCTCTGTCGCGATATTTGTGATAAGCTCCTGAATCAATACTGTCTTACCAACACCGGCACCACCGAACAGACCGATCTTACCACCCTTCTGATAAGGGCAAAGCAAGTCAACGACCTTGATACCAGTTTCCAGAATCTCTGTCTCGGTTGACTGCTCTGAAAACTCTGGTGCTTTTCTATGGATTGGAAGGTAAGTATCTACCTTTGGAGCCGGTTTATTGTCAATCGGCTGTCCCAACACGTTGAACATACGTCCCAGTGTTGCTTCACCGACAGGTACAGTAATCGGCGCGCCGGTACCAACCGCTTCCATACCACGCACAAGACCATCTGTTGGTCCCATCGCGATACAACGAACGGTGTCATCCCCTAAGTGCTGGGATACTTCGGCGTACAGTGTGTCACCGCTCTTTGTGGCAATCGTTATCGCATCATGAATCTCAGGCAGTTTACCTTCGGTAAACTTCGCATCGATAACGGCACCGACAATCTGGGTAACCTTACCTACATTTGTATCTGCCATTTCCTTAATCTCCTTTAACTTATTGCATCAGCTCCGGCAATAATCTCCGTAAGCTCCTGCGTGATTGCACTCTGTCTTGCTCTATTGTACTTGAGTGACAGGCTTCCGATCATATCCTCCGCATTGCTTGTCGCGGAATCCATCGCCTGCATTCTCGCACCATTCTCACTGGCTACCGCCTCTAACAGCGCACCATAAATAATGTTGGACATGTATTTCGGCACGATCTGGTCTAAGACTTCCTCCTCCGACGGCTCGAAGTTCATCAGCAGCTTATCATCACTGACTGGCTGCTCCGGTGTGAAATCCTCCTGCCGGATCGGAAGCAGCTTCATCAGCTTCGCTTCCTGTGTCACGGTATTCTTGAAATTCGTATATGCGATGTACACCTCACCGATCTCGCCCTTGGAATACTGCGTCAAAAGCTGCTTCGTAAGCTCGGTCGCATCGTCAAACAATGGTGCATTGATGATCTCTGATTCATCCTGATATATGCTGTAACCTTTTCTGGTCAAGCCCTCATTACCCTTTTTTCCGATACCATAGATATAGGTATCCTCCTTCGAAAATCCGGCTGCAACAATCTCCTTTACAACATTGTTGTTGTATCCGCCGGCAAGTCCACGGTTCGATGTGATCGCGATAACTGCCTTCTTGTCACTGCCGTTTTCCTTCAGGAATTTATGGTTTGGTTCTTTCGTCATTGCAAGGATGGAACATATCGTATCATAGAGCATATTAAAATATGGTTTGTTGCTCTCAGCTCTCCCGCGGGCTTTCTGAAGCTTAACTGTAGAGACAAGCTTCATCGCCTTCGTGATCTGCTGCGTGCTCTGGACGCTTTCTTTTCGTCGCTTAATGTCTCTCATGGATGCCAAGAAAGATCAACCTCCTCGCTCTATTTATTAGAATGTTTCCTTGAATTCCGTAATTGCCTTCTTCAAAGCGTCCTCTAATTCGTCGGACAGCTTCTTCTCCTCGCGGATCTTGTCGAAGATCTCTGGATATTTCGTGGAAATGTATTCGAACAATCCACTCTCAAATTCCAGAATCCGGTCTACTTCAATATCAAGCAGATACTTTCTTGTCGCAGCGTAGATAATAACAACCTGCTTTTCAACCGGCATTGGCTTATACTGTGGCTGCTTCAAGATCTCCTTGATTCTTTCACCCTGTGCAAGCTGGTTTCTCGTATCCTCGTCAAGCTCGGAACCGAACTGGGAGAATGCGGCAAGCTCACGGTACTGTGCTAACTCCACACGAATTGGAGAAGCAAGCTTCTTCATGGCGCCGATCTGTGCGGCACCACCAACACGTGATACAGAAAGTCCTGCATTTACGGCTGGACGGAAACCGGAGTTGAACATCTCTGTCTCCAGATAGATCTGTCCGTCTGTGATGGAAATAACATTTGTCGGGATATACGCAGATACATCACCTGCCTGTGTCTCGATGATCGGAAGGGCTGTAAGCGATCCTCCACCGAGTTCATCCGACAACTTCGCTGCACGCTCCAGAAGTCTGGAATGCAGATAGAATACATCACCCGGATAAGCCTCACGACCTGGTGGTCTACGGAGAAGCAAGGAGAGTGTACGGTAAGCAGTTGCATGCTTCGACAGATCGTCGTATACAACCAATACATCCTTTCCTTCTTCCATCCATTCCTCACCGATCGCACATCCGGCGTATGGTGCAATGTACTGTAATGGAGCTAAGTCGCTGGCGGTACTTGCAACGACTGTTGTGTATGCCATTGCGCCGTACTCTGTCAATGTCTTTACGATATTTGCTACGGTCGATGCCTTCTGACCGATTGCAACGTAGACACAGTTTACGCCCTGCCCCTTCTGATTGATGATCGTATCGATCGCGATCGCTGTCTTACCGGTCTGTCTGTCGCCGATGATCAGCTCACGCTGTCCTCTTCCGATCGGAACCATGGCGTCGATCGCCTTGATACCTGTCTGAAGCGGTGTATCTACAGACTTACGGGAGATAACACCAGATGCTACTCTCTCGATCTGTCTTGACTTCGTGGTTGCAATTGGTCCCTTGCCGTCGATTGGCTGACCGAGCGCATTTACGACACGACTAAGCATCGCATCGCCAACAGGCACTTCCACCACGCGTCCTGTTGTCTTCACTATATCTCCCTCGTTGATATTTTTATGATCACCGAGAAGAACCGAACCTACATTGTCTTCTTCCAGGTTCATAACCATGCCGTATACTTCACCTGGGAATTCCAGAAGTTCGCCCTGCATCGCATTCTCAAGACCGTGAATACGTGCAATTCCATCCGCTACCTGGATAACCGTTCCAACGTCGGATGTTTCCAGTTTTGTCTCATAGTTCTTAATCTGTTCTTTGATTACGGAACTAATCTCTTCCGGTTTTAAATTCATGGAACACGAACACCTCCTTCTTATGATTGTGCGAGTGCCTTTGACATCGTCTCAATCTTGGTTTTGATACTGCTGTCAACCACTCTGTCATCAATTCGGATCACAAGTCCGCCGATGATGGATGCATCTACCGTATAGGTTACTTCCATCGAAGCGAAATCTGTCGTCTCAAGCAGACGCTTCTCGACCGATGCCTTCTGTGCATCGGTAAGTGCAACCGCACTTGTCACACTTGCAGCTCCTATATTTTTTACTCGTTTTACCTGTCTGATAAAATAGCGAAGCACATCTACAATCTTGCTGCCATGGTCTTTCTCAACCATGATGCCGAACAATCCGACCATATCCTTTGATACGCGTCCTTTGAAAATGTTATCCACTATCTTCCGCTTCTCATCCTTGTCAATCTGTGGATGCTTGAGAATGCGGAGCAATTCCTCGTTTTCCTGTAACACTGTCACAAGAGCCTGCGCTTCTTCGTAGAGCATATTCAGACTACCTTCTTCCAAGGCAAGTTCCAAAAGTGCATCTCCATAGGTTGTTTCTACTTGTTTCGCCATGTATCATCACCCATCTCTTTCAGCGTCTCATCAATCAGAGAAGCCTGTGTGCTCTCATCGAGAGAGGATGCAACGAACTTTCCTGCCATCGCCGTTGCCACGCCGATGATCTCCTGTTTCACCTCATCCTTCACACGTTCTTTTTCAAGCTGAGCTTCACTGTTTGCTCTGTCGATAATGCGTCCTGCCTCTTCCTTTGCCTCGGCAATGATGTTCTCCTCGTTCTTCACCGCACGTTTTCTTGCGGAAGAAAGAATCTCACCCGCTTCACTGTTCGCATTTTTGATCTTCTCATCATACTCTGCACGAAGCTTCTCTGCCTCCTCGCGGTCTGTCGCCGCATGGGAAAGATCATCCTTGATCTTGTTCTGTCTGTCCTCGAGCACCTTGCGCACCGGGTTGATCAGTACATACGTCAAAAAGATGAAGAGCAGAAATACCGCAAGTCCCTGTACCAGTATATCGAACAGAAGCTGCGCATCCAGACCGAAGATACGGCCTGTCTCCTCTGACAGAAGCGCGATATTTGCAATTCCTGCCATATTTTACTCCTCCTAATTTTGTTCTTACTTGAAAGGCTTAACGAACATCAGAAGAAGTGATACAACCAGACCATACAGACCAGTTGTCTCGGCTACCGCCTGTCCAAGAAGCATCGTTGACATGATGTCACCCTTTGCGCCTGGATTACGTCCAACTGCGGAAGCTCCATAACCAGCAGCGATACCCTGACCAATACCAGGACCGATACCGGAACAAACTGCAATACCTGCACCGATTGCGGATGCAGCGTTGATTATTGTTTCACCTGTAATACCATTCATGAAATAATTCCTCCATTTTTCTAAATATTAAATCTTATTACCCTTCTACATTTCGCTTATTTGCTACAAATGTCATCGTCAGCATACAGAATACATATGCCTGAATCACACCTGAGAACAAATCGAAGTACACATGCAGTGCCGATGGAATACCAATCTTTACAAATATCGGCAGCATGCCGTAGTAAAGTGCCATCATAACGGTTCCTGCCAGAATATTACCGAACAAACGCAGCGACAGTGATACCGGTGTGGCAAACTCACTGATCACGTTGATCGGGAAGAACAGGAATATCGGATCGAACAGTCCCTTAAACGCATCCCATTTCTGGTAACGAATGGATGCATACTGTATCATGACAAATGATACAAGAGCGATACATAGCGTCGTTCCGTAATCTGCGGTCGGCGGCCGAAGCATAAATAAACCGGATATGTTCGAAAAAAGCACAAATATAAACAAGGTTCCGATGTAATTGATATAATGCTTACCGACTTCCGTACCCATCGTGCCATTCACAAACTTGAGCAGAGACTCGATTGCAAGCTCCGTTGCCGTAGCTAACTTGCTCGGGTTATCCCGCGTCTTCAGTACACTTCGTCTGGCACAGATTGCCAAAATCACAATCACCAGCAATACAATGAAAGTGCAGACATGGGTGGTGGTAATATATACCGTCGTGCCAAAGAAATGAACCGGGTACAGTTCATGGATATAGAAATCTACATCCTCAGAACTGTTACTGATCAGCTGTATTCCTGTGGCAAACCCACTCCTCATACGCTTTTCCTCCTTTTTTATTTTTTGTCTTTATGTTCTTCCTCAGGTTCTTCAAGCCCAAGGCGAATCAACCATTTCCGCATCTGTGGCTGCATATAGGCACAGATCTTCGGTTCGACCATGCCAAGTGCCACGCCGGTAAACGCCTGGATTCCAAGGAAAATGGAACCTACCAATAAAGCAAGCGTCACGATCATCCGCAGCAGACTGTTCACGATCACCTTTTTCTTCGCGCCTGCCTCGCCCATATCCAGTGCCTGATCCAGCACATCGTAGATATGATAAATGCGCAGTGCCCCGCCAAGATTGCCGACGAGCAGTGCAAGTGCAAAGATATAATATGGACGCATAAAGAATGCACCGATCGCCAGAAAGACGATCATACAGACAGCCATGCTGATATACATTTCCTTCAATATTCTGTGAACCTCTGCCATGCTATGCCTGTCTTTTTGCCTCCATTTACTTGTGTTTTTTATCCGAATCATTCAGGAATTTCCGTATAAGAATATACACGGAGCGAAAACCCGCCAGCACACCGATCACGATAAACCATACCATAAAATCCTTCCCAAATATACGCTTTATCAGATATGCGATGCCCATGCTTATAAAGATCGTAACCACCATCGTAAACCCAATCTGTGTGATGAGATACAGCATCTTTAAGACCTGGCTTTTTTCTTTGTTATTCATTAAAACCCTTCCAATACAATCAGATATACACAAAGCTTATTATATAAGATTTTTCCTTATTTTTCAATCATTTATACACCGAATTAAACAGTATTTTAGAATTGTATTTTTTCGCGAAAAGGTTGTCATTCCCTAACGATTGATGTAAAATAGCGGCATGGAAACGAAACTATTAAATGGAAATAACAAAGAAGCAATTGCAGAGGCATCGAAGATCCTGCAGGACGGCGGTTTAGTCGCATTTCCGACAGAGACAGTCTACGGATTAGGTGCTGACGCATTAAATGCAGATGCAGCCGCAAAGATCTACGCTGCCAAAGGACGTCCCAGCGACAATCCGCTGATCGTCCACATCGCAGATACCGATGCGGTAGAGAAGCTGGCAGATCTGGAAACGATGAATCAGACGCATCCGGACATGGTTGAAAAAGCTCACATGCTGATGGAAGCCTTCTGGCCGGGGCCACTGACGATCATCTTTCCGAAGCTCACCATCGTCCCAGACGGAACGACCGGCGGACTGCCAACCGTTGCGATCCGGATGCCATCCCACCCGATCGCACAGGAGCTGATCCGCACAAGCGGTGTCTCCATCGCAGCCCCATCCGCAAACACTTCCGGCAGACCATCACCGACGACCGCACAGCATGTATGGGAGGACATGGACGGTCGCATCGAGATGATATTAGATGGTGGTGCCGTCGGAATCGGAATTGAATCGACGATCGTCGATATGACAGGCACGATCCCAACGATTCTTCGACCGGGTTTTATCACGAAGGCGATGCTCTCCGAGATCGTCGGCGACGTGACGATCGATCCAGCTATTATCGAGCCGGACCCGAATCTTCGTCCGAAAGCACCCGGCATGAAATATACGCACTACGCGCCACATGGAACGCTCAGTATCGTGGAGGCTGCCGCAGACGAATCGGCAAACCGGGCAAGTCTGCATTCCGGTGTCAAGGTCTCCTACAACGCGACCGAAGCGGAAACATTGCGCGTAGCGGAGAAGATCAAGGCACTTGTAAACGAAAAGGAAGCACAGGGCTACAAGGTTGCGATTCTCACAACCAGGGAGCATGCATCCTTATATAAAAACTATTCGCATGTACTGATCGTCGGCGAGGGAAACAAGGGACAGACGATCTCGGCACGGCTTTATGCCGCCCTGCGTGAATGTGACAGTGAGCAGATGGAATATATGTACAGCGAAGCATTTGACCAGAATGAACTCGGTGGTGCCATCATGAACCGGCTGCTGAAGGCGGCGGGACACAGAGTTATCACCGTGTAGATATTTGATATTTAGGAGGATTTAAGATATGACAATCGCAATTGGAAGTGACCACGGCGGATACGAACTCAAGCTGGAGGTTATCAAGCATTTGAAGGATCACGGATTTGAAGTGACAGATTACGGCTGTGACAGCACAGCATCCTGCGACTACCCAATCTATGGAAAGGCTGTTGCAGAGGCGATCGCCGCTGGCAAGCAGGATCTGGGTATCCTCATCTGCGGTACCGGTATCGGTATGAGCATGGTTGCAAATAAGGTCGAAGGTGTCCGCGCCGCCCTCTGCAGTGACTGTTTCTCTGCGCAGGCAACCCGTGAGCACAACAACGCCAATGTTCTCTGCATGGGCGCACGTACGATCGGACCTGGTCTTGCACTTATGATCGTGGACAAATTCGTGGATACACCATTCTCAAACGACGAGAGACATGTGCGTAGAATCAAGATGTTCTCATAATCAATAATTATAAAACGAGCATGTACATGGAGATTTGTTATCTCGCATCACATGCTCGTTTTGTTTATTATGCAGTTTTCTGATTTGCCAAACAACGTATTATGTCTTTACCTAGTAATCTTCAGACACTGTTTTTGATTTATTAATCATTTCATTCCACAATTACATATAAATATATGATCTGAGTTTTTCATTCCGCAATTATTACATGTCCATGTTCCAACAGAAGGATTTGCTGTTGCTGTTTGAGCACTTGCCCGCAAAGGTTTTGGCATTCCACAGGAACAGGTTGTCATATATCTGTCGTTCATCTTATTACACTGTGGACACACCCACACCCTTCCTGTAGAGATATCACTCTTCAACGCTCGCACCTTATCTGCCGCTACCATACGTTGTATCTCAATTTCATCATACTCAGGCTCTCTGGGGTTTATAAACAATGTAACAATATATGCAAGTCCTCCAAACAAAAATCCGAGTACATACCAAGCGAATGATTCCCTCCGCTTCTTTTCCATCGCAGCTCCACATATATAAGCCCACACAAAAGCCCATATCAATACAAAAATAATCCTCATTTTTATTTTCTTCCCCTTCTTCTAAAGTTTTTTATTGTGTGGAGCATTCATCATTTTGCGACTTTTTCATACCGCACTTGCATATATATACATGTCCGGAGTTTTCCGCTCCGCAATTTTTACATATCCACGTCTCAACAATAGGTTTTGTGACTTTTTGAGATACTACCTTATGGGGTTTTCTCGTTCCACACGAACAAGTGTATATTTTGGCATCATTAACTTTCTTACATAAAGGGCATGCCCATACTCTTCCTAATTCAATGTCGCTTTTCATGACACGTACTTGATCTGCCTGTACAATTCTCTTAATTTCTGCTTTATCGACTTCTTCCGTATTATCCTTTATGAAAAATATGACTATACGAGTCCAAACGCCAAATATAAATCCAAGCACATACCATGCTGTTGGATCATACCCCTTCCGTTCCATTGCTTCTCCACATTCAAAAGCAAAAAAAACTCCTGAAATAACATATGCTATTATTGTTACCATTGACGTCCATTCTCCTTCCTATTCTGTCAAGCCCTAAATCATTGATTTTACTGGCTTTGACGATTTTT
>CAVKUW010000100.1:0-22991 GCA_963659815.1 Butyricicoccaceae bacterium | reverse complement strand
CTTATGGGGTAAGGGGGATTATACGCTTTTTTGTGAAAGATAATTACTATTGTATCCATAAGAAAAGGACGCATGAAAAATTTTTCGTTTTTTCACACGCCCTTTATTTTTGTGAATCTTTCAGGACTGCCGGGATAGATACTTTCAGAATGGTCGATACATAGGAGACAAGCGTGTCGCTCGAACGTGTCCCCGGATTGGCGAACATGGAAACGAGCATCGAAGCGACCGCCTCGGTATAAAATTCGCAGACAAACGTCTTGTAGTCCGGCGCGAGTGCAATGTTTAACTCATGCTCGAAGCCTTCCACAACCGAGGTGACAACCTCCGTGAAATCTTTTTTCAGAATATGTTTCATTTCTTCCCGTCCCATGCTTGTGTAAGCACAGTTTAAGATGTGGGCGTTTTTCTTTATATAATCAATGACAAACCGCATGGCTGCCTCGTAGTCGTTGCGCAGGTCATAGCTTTTTACAACTTCCACTGCTTCCTGTTCGAGCATCCATTTTAACAGGTCATAAATATCGGTAAAATGATAATAGAAGGTTTTACGGTTTACATTGCAGTCTGTAATGATCTCGCTGACTGTAATTTTGTTGAGCGGTTTCTGTGTCATGAACTTCTTCAAAGATGCAGCGAGTGCCTGTTTGGTTTTCAGGGTTGCTTCTTCGTGTGTCATCGTCGTTCCTCCGTTTAATTGTGCTGATTTCTACTATACAGGATATTCAAATAAAGGTCAATCCCACACCATTTGTCCAACAAATTATTCCACAAATTTACCAGATTTGTCCGTATTTCCTCAAATTTCAAGAACTGACCATTTTATCCGTGCGGAAAAATGCGTATGATGAGGCAGAAAACAAAGAAGGAGGTCTTAAAGTGAAGAAGTTTTATCGATGGATCGTGAACCATCCCAAACTGATTATGATTGTATTTTTAGTATGTTCTGTTGTCTGCCTGTGCTGCAAGCCATTTATATCTGTCAACTATGATATGAACGATTATCTTCCGTCGGACAGTGCATCGACCGTAGCAATCGATACGATGAACGAGGAGTATGAGGGAGGTATCCCAAATGCGCGTGTGATGGTCGAAGATGTGACGATTCCGGAAGCGCTTGCCCATAAGGCAAAGCTTCAGGCAATTGACGGCGTGACAGATGTCACATGGCTCGATGATGTTGCATCTGTGACACAGCCGCTTGAGTTTCTGGATACTGATACAGTAGAGACTTATTATAAAGATGGAAATGCATTATTTTCTGTCACAATTGATGAAGAAAAGCAGATTGAAGCCTGCAAGGAGATCCGTTCCGTGATCGGCGAGGAAAATGCCATGACTGGTAGTGCTGTATCGGCAGCCGTGGCGACAGAGTCCACGGTGTCTGAGATTCGGATCATTGCCTGCTTCGCAGTTATATTTACACTGGTTGTGCTGGCGATTACAACGATGTCATGGGCGGAGCCGATTATTGTACTTGCCGGAATTGCTGTGGCAGTTGTAATCAACGCCGGAAGCAACCTGATTTTCGGAGAGATATCATTTGTAACAAATGCGGCTGGAAATGTTTTGCAGCTCGCTGTATCGCTGGATTATTCTGTATTCCTGCTGCACCGGTTTGAGGAGATGCGTAAGACGATTACCGATCCGAAAGAGGCGATGATCGAGTCGCTGTGTAGCTCGACTTCATCCATCCTGTCGAGTGGACTGACAACGGTGATTGGATTTCTGGCGTTGTGTCTGATGCGGTTCCGAATTGGACCAGATCTTGGCCTGGCGTTGGCAAAGGGTATCGCAATCAGTCTGATTACTGTATTTGTATTTATGCCGGTGTTTATCCTGTCGACGTATAAGTTGATTGACAAGACCAGACATAGAAGCTTCTTGCCGAAGTTCCATCATTTTGCAAATGTCGTTACCCGTATGATGATTCCGTTGGTTGTATTGTTTGTGGTTCTGATCGTACCAAGTTATCTGGCATCAAACGCAAACAGTTTTTATTATGGAGCTTCCCATATATTTGGAACCGAGACGCAGATTGGTGCGGATACAGAGAAGATCGAAGATGCATTTGGACTGAGCGATACCTATGTACTGCTCGTGCCAAAGGGAGATACGGCAACACAGAAGGAGCTTTCTGATGAATTGCATGACATTCCGCAGATAAAGAGTATTTTGTCCTATGTGGATACGGTTGGAAGCGAGATACCGGAGTCGTATCTGGACGCAGAGACACTTTCAAAATTAAATTCCGAGCATTATACGCGTATGGTATTGACTGTGGAGGCAGCCTATGAAGGTGATGAGACTTACACACTTGTACAGACAATCCGTGATACTGCAGAAAAGTATTATCCGGGAAGCTGGCTGCTTGCCGGTCAGGGTGTATCAACGCTGGATCTAAAAGATACCGTCACTGCGGATATGGTGAAGGTAAAACTGATTGCAATCGGTGCAGTGTTTGTTGTACTGCTGCTCAGCATGAAGTCAATCACGCTGCCAATTATATTGGTGCTTGCAATCGAGACAGCAATCTGGATTAACCTGTCAGTCCCGTATTTTGCAGGAAAATCCATCTTCTATATCGCATACCTGATCATCAGCTCGATCCAGCTCGGTGCAACGGTCGACTATGCAATCCTGCTGACTGACCGGTACATGGAGTATCGCGAGAGCATGGTGAAGAAGGAAGCAATGAAGGCGACGATCGCCTCAGTCACAGCATCGATTCTCACATCCGGCAGTGTACTTACCATCGTTGGCTTCCTGCTTGGAAATGTATCGACGCATGGAATTCTTGCACAGCTTGGTCTGTTCTTAGGACGTGGAGCGATATGTTCGCTGATCATCGTATTGTTCGTCCTGCCGGGGCTTCTGTATTTGCTTGACGGAGTGATCGCGAAGACGACAATGGGTAAAGGTTTTGTACAGTCAAAGAAATCAAAGGAGGTATCAGAATGAAACAGAAGGTTATAGCAGTTTGTCTTTCTGCAGCGCTTGCAGCTACCGCTATGTCGATGCAGGCATGTGCAGCAGAAAATAAGGATACAGAAGAAAAAGGAAAGGAAGAAGTGATCTATATCATGACAGATGCAAACGGTGACGTGGAAAATGTCAATGCTGTCAATATATTTGCTGGTGGAGATGTCACAGATTATGGTGATTATTCTTCCGTGAAGATGCTGACAACGAACGATGCGATCAAGCAGGATGGAGACACGATCACATTTTCTTCCGATGCGGATAAGGTCTATTATCAAGGAACTATGAAGGATACACAGACACCTTGGAATATCAAGATCCAGTATTATATGGATGGAACTGAATATACACCGGAGGAGATCGCAGGCAAAAGAGGCAAGCTTAAAATCCGTTTTGAGGTGACAGAAAATAAGAAGTGTCGGAAAGAATATTATGAGAACTACGCGCTTCAGGCAAGCTTCACACTCGGTACTGATATCTGCAGCAACATTCAGGCAGAGGATGCGACAATCGCAAATGTCGGTTCGGATAAGCAGCTTTCTTATACGATTCTGCCTGGCAAAGGGATTGATACAACGATCACAGCCGACGTCACAGATTTCGAGATGGATGCAGTCACGATCAACGGAATCTCATTGAACTTAAATGTCGATGTCGATGACGAAGAGCTGATGGATAAGGTGACACAGCTCATGGATGCGACAGAGCAGTTAAATGATGGAGCTACAGCATTGCAGTCTGGTGCACAGACCCTGTCAGATGGTTCCTCTGCACTTGTATCAGGAAGCACAGCCATCAATAGCGGCGTGTCTGCACTGGATGATGGAATCACTTCTTTGCAAAGCGGTATGGCGACAATGCAGAACGGACTCAATGCTCTGAACAGCCAGTCCGCATCGCTTACAAATGGTTCGTCCCAGATGAAAACAGCATTGGAGACAATACAGACAAATCTGCAGGCAATGTCCGTGGATACAACACAGCTTACCGTACTGACAGAGGCATCTGGCTCAATCAAGACCGGAATTTCGAATCTGGCGACGGCAGCCGCTACGCTGGAGGCATCTGTAAATATTACCGCATATAAGCAGGCGATGCTTGCCAATGGTGTGGATATTGATGCGATGATGCAGGCAGATCCGAACGTAGCAATCGCGGTTTCCGGCATGGATACCTATCTTGGAAATGTGCACACGGGTGTTGTAGGCTTAAAGACCGGACTGGATACCCTGCAGACACAGTATGCGGAGTTTGATACAGCCATTCAGAGCCTGACTGGAACGATGACGGGTATGCTCACGAAGATGACTGCACTTTCGGATGGCATCAACACAATCGTGACGAATTATAAAACTTTAGATTCTGGAATTGGCGCGTACACGGATGGTGTGGCACAGCTTGTTGCCGGATACAATCAGCTGACAGGCGGCGTGCAGTCGCTTGCAAATGGCAGCAAATCATTACTTGCAGCTACTGGCAGTCTGACACAGGGTACATCCGATCTGTATGATGGTGTGGCAGAACTTTGCGATGGTACAACTACACTTGCAGATGGAACCAACGAAATGTACAATGAGACATCTGGTATGGATACAAAGATTCAGGAGCAGATTGATGATCTTCTTGCATCCCTTGGCGGCGACGACTATACACCGACCTCATTCACATCTGAAAAAAATAAAGAGGTGGCATCGGTGCAGTTCGTGATCAAGACGGATGCGATTGAGAAGCCGGAAGAGGAGGTTGTTGAAGTAGAATCAACCGAAGAGACCTCCGTTTTACAAAAGTTTATCAACTTGTTTAAATAAGTATCGAATATTTCTTTCGATTTTCCACATACTACCCATACAGTACAAAAATGGAAAGTATGTCAGGAGAACAGGAGGAAATAATCAAATGAAAGCAACAGGAATTGTCAGACGGATCGATGAGCTTGGCAGAATTGTCGTTCCAAAGGAGATCCGGCGCGTGTTACGGATTCGGGAAGGCGATCCATTGGAAATATTTACCGACAAAGATGGAGAGATCGTCCTGAAAAAATATTCACCAATCGGAGAACTTTCTGCATTTGCGCAGGAGTATGTTGATGCCATCGCAGCAAGTCTCGGCTGTGGTGTGTGCGTCTGTGACCGGGATCAGATTATCGCGGTCGCGGGAATCTCCAAGAAGGATCTGCTCGGCAAATCTCTGCACCGGGAACTGGAGGATGCGATCAATGACCGGGAAGCGATTCTGGCGCGGAAAGGTGAAAAGAAGTTTATCCGGATTCTCGGACACGGAGATAATGAGTATGATGGAGAGATCGTGCAGACGATCATCTGCGAGGGCGATGCCATTGGCGCGGTGATTCTGCTCAGCCGGGAAGGAAGCCGGCAAATCGGCGAATCTGAGGTGAAAGCGGCGGCAATCGCGGCAAAATTCCTTGGGAAACAGATGGAAGGGTAAAAATGACGTCGAAATTCCCAAAAAGTGCCAAAAACTTGGCTTTTTTCCTTGACAAACAAAGGGCAACAAGGTATAAATATGCGTAGGGCTTTGTTGGCAAAGCTGATAAAAAACAAGATTTGACCGCGGGGGATGTGGTCAGGAAACATCGTTTTATTTATAGGAGGAAATTTCGATGAACAAGAATGAATTAGTTGCAAAGATGGCTGAGAAGGCTGGACTTAAGAAGACAGAAGCTGAGAAGGCACTTAAGGCTTTCACAGAGACAGTAGCAGAAGAGTTAAAGAATGGTGAGAAGATCCAGTTGGTTGGATTTGGTACATTTGAAGTAGCTGAGAGACCTGCTCGTGAGGGACGTAATCCAAGAACAGGCGAGACAATGAAGATCGCTGCTTCTAAGTCTCCTAAGTTCAAGGCTGGTAAGGCTTTAAAGGATTCTTTAAACTAATCTGATTCTTATCCGAAAAGATTTTTCGATAAAGAGTGAAAAGCTGTCGCATACTGCGGCAGCTTTTTCATATACAGGAAAGTAAGGAGGAACGTGCTATGCGTTTGGATAAATATTTAAAGGTATCCCGTCTGATCAAACGTCGTACGGTTGCAAACGATGCGTGTGATGCAGGCAGGGTTATGGTGAACGATAAGGTTGTGAAAGCATCCTATGATGTGAAGCTCGGAGATGTGATCGAGATATCATTTGGTAATAAATCCGTGAAGGTCAAGGTCACCATGATCGCGGATTCTACGAAGAAGGAAGATGCAAAAGAGATGTTTGAATACCTCTGATGGATGGCAGAAGGCTCATAAATCGCAGATTGCCTGCATATATTTATGCTATAACAAGTGTGCAGGAGCATACATGGAAAGTCATATGATACATATCACACAACGCGCACATATGAGCCTCACCGGACTGGAAAAGGTGATATCGATGGAACCGGAGCTTGTTGAGGTAGAAACGACCGCGGATCATCTTGCCATCAAGGGGCAGAATCTGCACGCAGAGAAGTTGGATATGGAGAAGGGTGAACTCCAGTTGGCCGGAACGATACAGGGGATGCTTTATTCGGACAAAAAAGGAAAGAAGAAAGCCGCGGCGATCGCCAAACGGCTGTTTCGATAATTGACAGATGTATTGATACGACAGGGTGCCATGTTCATCATGAGTGTTGCCGTGGGAATCGCCCTCACGCTGTCGTATGATCTTTTGCGTGTATTTCGGCGCGTGGTATCTCATAATTCAATTTTAATAGCGATGGAAGATGTCTGCTTCTGGCTGATCTGGACCTACGTGACATTGGAGTGCATCCATGTGTATGGAGATGGCGTGCTGCACTGGTACATGGCGATCGGCATTTTGTTTGGTGTTGTTTTGTTCCATTATACTATAAGTTGTACTTTGCTTAAAATTGTCAACAACATCTTGTGCAAGGTAAAAAAATCCACGAAAAAGCACAAGAAATTGTTGAAAAATAGCGATAATAAGGGTAAAATGTAAATATCTTTAGGTATGAAAAGTGGGTATGGAAATGGCAAAAAGCAGTACAAAAAAATCGGTTCGATATCGTCAGTCGCCGGTAATCACATTTCTGGTTGTCGCGGCGGTTGTATTTATATGTGTAACTTCAATTGTGCGTGCGACAAGTCTGCACACGAAGAGTAAGCAGTTGGCGGAGACCGAGAAAACGATGGAGTTGAAAGTCGAAGAGGCAAAGCAGGAGCAGGCGAACCTTGATGCACAGGAAAAGTACATGCGGACGAATGAATATATAGAGGACGTGGCAAAGGACAAGCTTGGGTTAGTGAAACCAGATGAGCTGGTTATCCGTCCGGCAGAATAAGTGAATCCGAGATAAGAAGATGAAAAGCTTCCGGCAGAGTGCCGGAAGCTTTTTTGCGTAAAAATGTCTATAAATTCTATCTCCTAGCTGTCACTGTTAGACATACATGACCGGAAGAATTGTATAAACTTGTATGGCAAATTTGAAACAGACAGAAACCATCGGGTAGAGGGGATTGAGAAAATGAAGGTGGCAAAGCTTATTTCTGGTATCGCAGATATTCTGATTGCATATTGTGTGGGACATTGCAGTCTGCTTGGCACAGCACCATTTGGGACGGCAATCATTGGTGCGGGCAGCGCCTGCGGGAGAAGTCCATGGATGTTGCTGCTCGGATTGCTTGGCACGTTTTTCGAACAGGGCGGGTTTGAGACACAGGGACAGGTGATCTATCCGCTCATCTGGGTGGTAGCGGCGGTACTTGTGCGTGTCAGAAAGCTGCAGCTATTGTATCCACGTTCGTTCCTGTTATCTGTCCTTGTCGGGCTGGAAACGATCGTTCTCCAGACAGGTGCGGCATTGTGGCTGTCGGGTGCAATCGGAATCCCGCAGGCGTGCGCAGAAGGTGCACTTGTTTTTTCATTCATGCTTGTGTACTGCTTTTCCTATCGGAATCTGAGTGGAGACAAGCTCCTTTTTTTATCGGACACCCAGACGATGCTTGCGGTGCTGATCCTTGCAACGACGGTGCTTGCCGGAATGCCGGTTCAGCTTGGCGGAATCGTCGAGGTGCTTGCGAGCGTGTGTCTGTTTACGATTTTTTATGTGTCGTACCGGTTCGGATTTTCAGCGGGCGTTTCGTGGGCGGCAATCTCCAGTGCCATCTACGCCCTTCGGACAGACGATATGCAGATGCTGACTGCGTGGGTATTTCTCGCAGTACTTGTAAATGGTTTGACTGAATTTTTGCATATGGGACGGTATGGAAGCATTCTGATCTTTGTGGCAAGTGATTGTCTGCTTGGATATTTTGCATTTCCGCAGATGCTCTCTGAGGCTGGCATCAAGGCGATTGCGACTGCGGTGTTTGTGCTGCTTTTTTTGCCGGGGCGTCTGTTAGTGCAGGTACGTGCACGGGGAGATGCTACGGCATTTTCCGGTGCAGAGTGGGGCAAGCTTACGCTGTCACGTGTGCAGAGTTTCTCGGATGCGTTGAAACGGATTGATTATACCTTTGCGGGGACGGAAGGGCAGCGGATTGGATTTTTACAGATCGGAACGATGCTGGAGGATTTTACGAAGCAGTTGGACAGTCCGGTGGCGATGCGCAAGGATGCAGAGACTGCAATCGTGTCGGAACTTGGCAGGATGGGCGTGCATGTGAAATCACTGACGCTCTTAAAGGCGCAGAATGGCAGATATCAGCTCTACGCGGATGCCCGTGTGGGACGGGGCAGACTGGTCGGCGCGGAGACGGTGCGCAAGATCGCAAGCAAGGAGACCGGAATTCCTTTTGAAATCGGGGAGGACAGCCGCCAGATGGTTGGGCGCAGCTATGATCTTGTCATCCTGAACCAGAAGCCGGTGTTCCGCATTCAGACTGCCGCAAGACGACTCTCCTGTCAGGAGGAAGTGATATCGGGGGACAATTTTTATATTGGGAATCTGAAGAATGGACAGTCGCTTTTAATGATCGCCGATGGCATGGGAAACGGTGTGCAGGCAGCGAAGGACAGTGAAGCACTGCTCTCTGCGGTGGAGGAACTTGTCATGACCGGGTTTGAACAGGAGATGGCAGTCCGGCTTGTGAACGCGTATCTGGCAGAGAAGAACAAGGGGGAGCATTTTACAACGCTCGATATGCTGCTGCTGGATCTGTACACAGGCGTGGGACATCTGGTGAAATATGGTGCCGCGACAACCTATGTGTGCCGGGGAAACTGGATGGAATGCATCAAGTCGACATCGCTTCCAGTTGGGGTGATGGAGGATGCTGGATGCGAGTGCAGCAGTAAGAAATATTATGCCGGCGATCTGATTGTCATGGTAAGTGATGGTGTGCTAGACAGTATTTTGTTTGAAAATAAAGATGATTATATGCACAATCTGCTCGAAGAGTTAAAGGATGAAGATCCAGAAACAGTGGTGGAGGCTGTCATTCAGGATATCCGGAGTGTATGCGGAAAACGGTTGAAGGATGATGCGACGATCATTGTATGCAAGGTCATGAAAAATCTGTGAATTGCTATACGAATGATATCGTTTGTGCTAATATAAGGATGGTAAAAGCTGACAAATGACGGAGTATGTATGAATTTTTTTGAACAAAAGGTTTACAATTATATACAGACACAGGAACTGATCGAACCGGGAAACCGGCTGGTGGTCGGCGTGTCCGGTGGCGCGGATTCGGTATGCCTGTTGCGCGTGTTAAAGGCACTTATGCCAGTTTTGCACATTCCTTCACAGGGCATCGTTGTGGTGCATGTGCATCATGGTATCCGTGGTGAAGAGGCAGATCACGATGCTGCATTTACAAAGGATTTGTGTGCAAAGCTTGGGTTCCTGTATCAGGAATACCGCAAAGACATTCCGGCGTATGCAAAGCAGCGGAATATGACAGTTGAGGAAGCGGGGCGGGAGTACCGCTATCAATGTATGGAAGAGCTGGTTATGCAGCTGAAATTCGACAAGATCGCAGTTGCACACAATCAGGATGATGTCGCGGAGACAGTTTTATTCCATATGCTTCGGGGCAGTGGATTGAACGGACTTGCTGGGATTGCGGCGAGCCGGGGGAATATCATCCGTCCGTTGCTTGGTGTGTCGCGTGCAGAAATCGAAGCGTATCTGGAAGAATGCGGACAGGATTTCTGTCAGGATTCGACAAATGCCGAGCTTGCCTACGCAAGAAACAAAATCCGGCACAGCATACTGCCAGTGATGAAGGAATTGAATGACCGGGCAGTGGAGCATATCTGCCAGCTGGCGCAGGATGCGGCACAAAGCTATGACTATATTCATGCGCAGGCGATGGAACAATGCGATACAACAGAGGATGAGGATGCCTTTGGCAGAACGGTGACACTTCCGATTGCAGAACTGTATAAGGTAGGACCGGTGCTGCAGGAGCATATTGTCTGGGAAGCAATTGGGCAGGTCGCACAGCGCAAGAAGGATATCACAAGACGGCATATACAGGCGGTTGTGGCACTGATCTATCAGGATTCTGGAAGCAGTGTACAGCTTCCATATGGTATCCATGCGAGAAGAAATTATGGGGAGCTGATCCTGTCGGATAAGGTGCAGGCAATGACGGATTACCGGTTTGCGATTGCACAGACCGGTGATTATGAAATTCCGGATCAGGGAACACTTTCGGTATCTATCGAGGATTTTATATTTAAGGAACCAATTCCGAAAAAAAACTATACGAAATTCATTGACTATGCTAAAATAAAAAACACTCTGTGTGTCCGGACACCGGAAGACGGAGATTATATCGTGATTGATACAGCTGGAAATACGAAGAAACTGTCGCGTGTATTTATCGATGCGAAGATCGACCGGACCAAGCGGGCAGGATGGCCGGTGCTTGCATGCGGACAGGAAATCGTATGGGTAGTTGGACTGCGGTTTTCGCCAGCGTATCATGTGGATGAGCAGACAAACAAAATTATGAAAATACAGTATGAAAGCAAAGGAGATCAGAATGGAACAAAAGATTGATGTTATGATTGATGAGGCAACTGTGGAGGCAAGAATTGCAGAAATCGCACAGCAGTTAAGCAAGGAATATGAGGGAAAGACGATTCATATTATCGGTGTTTTAAAGGGAAGCGTGTTCTTCATGTGTGAGCTTGCAAAGCGTCTGACTGTACCAGTGACAATGGATTTCATGTCTGTTTCCAGCTATGGAAATGATACCAAGTCTTCCGGTGTTGTAAAGATGATCAAGGATCTCGATGAGAGTATCGAGGGAAGAGACGTAGTATTGATCGAAGATATCATGGATTCTGGTCGTACACTTTCTTATCTGATCAATATATTGAAGGAACGTAAGCCGGCAAGCTTTAAGGTAGTTACACTGCTGGATAAGCCAGACCGTCGTGTTGTAGAGTTGGAGCCGGATATTACCGGATTTGTGATTCCAGACCGTTTCGTCGTAGGATATGGTCTTGATTGTGCACAGAAATACAGAAATCTTCCATATATCGGTGTGATTTCTGAGTAATACATAAATTTATCCAGAAGGGAGCATAGCATGAAGGGATTAAAAAAAGGACTCGGAATCTACCTGATTCTGTTCTTTGCGATGTTCTGTGGCATTATTTGGTACATGAACAAAAACTCAAAGACAGATTCCGGTTATACGATCGTCGATTTTCAGGCAGAAGTATCCGAGGATTTGATAGGATCCGTTGAGATCTATCAGAATAAGGAGATACCGACAGGAACGGTATACATCACGTATCGTCAGACAAACGAAGAAAAAGAATTTTATGTGTCGGATGTCAATAAGGTACAGCAGATTATCATGAGCAAAGGAAACGGAAATATCCGTCTGGAGCTACATGATGTCAGTGGTCAGAGCAACGTCTGGACATGGTTGCCGACAGTCGTACTTATTGTAGTACTGCTGGTCGTTGTTATGATATTCATGGCAAATATGTCTGGTGCCGGTGGCGGCGGTGGTGCCGGTGGCGGCAGGATGATGAACTTTGGCAAGAGCCGGGCACATATGTCAAACGAGAACGATCAGAAGTATACATTCAAGGATGTCGCTGGTCTGGAAGAAGAAAAAGAGGATATGGCGGAGATCGTAGATTTCCTGCGGAATCCAAAGAAATATAACACGCTGGGTGCACGTATTCCGAAGGGCGTTCTGTTAGAGGGACCTCCGGGAACAGGTAAGACACTGCTTGCAAAGGCAGTTGCCGGAGAAGCTGGTGTTCCGTTCTTCTCGATTTCCGGTTCGGATTTCGTCGAGATGTTCGTCGGTGTTGGTGCGAGCCGTGTGCGTGATCTGTTTGAGGATGCAAAGAAGAATGCACCATGTATCGTGTTTATCGATGAGATTGATGCGGTTGCCAGAAAGCGTGGCTCTGGTCTTGGTGGCGGTCATGATGAGCGTGAGCAGACATTGAACCAGATGCTTGTAGAGATGGATGGTTTCGGTACGAACGAAGGTATCATTGTGCTTGCGGCGACAAACCGTGTGGATATTCTTGATCCAGCGATTTTGAGACCGGGACGTTTTGACCGAAAGGTTATGGTCGGTAGACCAGATGTTAAGGGACGTGAGGAGATCCTTCGTGTCCATGTCAGAAACAAGCCGTTGTCTGATGATGTCGATCTGCATGAGATCGCAAGAACAACTGCAGGCTTTGCCGGTGCGGATCTGGAGAACCTGATGAATGAGGCAGCTATCTGTGCGGCTAAACAGAATCGGCAGTTTATCAAGAAGGAAGATGTTGACAAGTGTTTTGTCAAGATTGGAATTGGCGGTGAGAAGAAGAGCCGTCTTGTACCGGAGAAGGAGCGGAAGATTACCGCTTATCACGAGAGTGGACATGCGATCTTGTTCCATTTACTGAGCGAGGTTGGACCAGTGCATCTTGTATCCATTATTCCAAACGGACGTGGTGCTGGCGGATATACGATGCCATTGCCGGAGAATGATAATGTGTTTATGACGAAGAAGCGTATGCTGCAGGATATCATGGTCAGCTTTGGTGGACGAATCGCAGAGGAACTGATCTTCGGCGATATCACAACCGGTGCTTCTGCAGATATCAAGCAGGCAACCCAGACGGCACAGGCGATGGTTGTCAAGTATGGTATGTCTGAGAAGGTTGGACTGATCAACTACGAGGTAAACAGCGAGGAAGAAGTATTCCTTGGCAGAGATCTCGGACATGCGAGAAATTACAGTGAGAAGGTCGCTGCGATGATCGACAAGGAAGTGCGCCGAATCATGGATGAGTGCTATCAGGAAGCAAAGCTTATCATTGAGAGTCATATTGATGTATTGCATCGTTGTGCAGCCGCTTTGCTGGAGAAAGAACGTATCAATCGTGCAGAATTTGAAGCACTTTTTGAGGAAAGTCCAACAGAAACTTATCCAGATGGGCTGGATACAACCGGACTGAATCTGTAATCGATTGTGAAAATTGCAGTGATAGAAAACCTGAAATTGTGCATGATGCACAAAAAGACGTCAAAAATCGAATTTTTGTGACACGATTCAAGAGAATTTGCACAAAAAATATTTGAAAAAAAATAAATGTTTGGGCAGACTTTTTAAGGTTTCTATGTATAATAATACTTGTAACCCCCCAATACATTATATAGTTTTTTGCTACACCCCAAAGTAACAAAATACCTTCTCCGAAAAGGACAGCCGATCGTTGGCTGTCCTTTTCCCTTTCTATTTTTAATTTTTTATTGTGTAAATTCCTGTCCTGTATTAAAATAATAGATAGTCGTCAAAAAAGAATTAGGGAGGATACTCTTGATGGTGGAGAATCAGAGACAGGCTCTCAAAGTATTACAGTATGTATATAATACAAAGACTGCATTGAATTTCGGTGCATTGTTTGCGGACGGAACGGATAGCTACCGGCATCCGGCAGAGTTAAAGATTGGAGATTCGGTAACATTGCGGTTCCGTACAGGAAGAAACAATGTAGATGCTGTCTATCTGGTTTACAATGGGGAGCGTTGTAACATGCAGGTGGAAAGCAGTGACGAGTTATTTGATTATTATGCATATACCATTTCCGAGGTAACGGATGACATAGACTATTATTATATGGTGCTTGCCGGAAATGTTATCTGCTATTATAACAAGCTTGGCACACAGAAGGATTTGAATCCAGATTATAATTTCCAGATTGCGCCGGGATTCTCGGTTCCGAAATGGGCGCGGGGCGCTGTGTTCTATCAGATTTTCGTGGATCGTTTCTACAATGGAGATCCGTCCAATGATGTCGAGGACAACGAGTACTGCTATATCGGGGAAGGCACGCGCAAGGTCAAGGACTGGTTTAAGTATCCGGACAATATGGATGTCCGCAGCTTCTATGGTGGTGATCTGCAGGGGGTTATGGATAAGCTTGATTATCTGCAGGGACTTGGCGTGGATGTCATTTATCTGAATCCGATTTTTGTTTCTCCATCCAATCACAAATATGATATTCAGGATTACGATTATGTAGATCCGCATTTTGGAAAGATCGTCAAGGATGGCGGAGAGTGTCTGCCGGAGGGGTGCAAGGTCAATAAGGAAGCCAGTAAGTATATTATGCGTGTGACAGATAAGGCGAATCTGGAGGCCAGCAACGAGTTGTTCGCACAGCTTGTAGAAGAGATTCATAAACGTGGCATGCGTGTGATCTTAGATGGCGTATTTAACCATTGTGGTTCGTTTAATAAGTGGCTGGATCGAGAATGTATTTACGAGAATCAGGAGGGCTATGAGAAGGGCGCTTATGTGGATTACCAGAGTCCGTATAGAAGCTTTTTTAAGTTCCAAGACCCTTGGCAGTGGCCATACAATGGTACTTACAACGGCTGGTGGGGACATGATACCCTTCCAAAATTAAATTACGAGGAATCTGAAAAATTATATGAATATATTATGCGTATCGGTGAGAAATGGGTTTCTCCGCCGTACAACGTCGATGGCTGGCGTCTGGACGTGGCTGCAGACCTTGGTTATACCGAAGAGTTTAACCACCGTTTCTGGCGTGATTTCCGGACAAGAGTCAAGAAAGCGAATCCAGATGCACTGATCCTTGCGGAGCATTATGGTGATCCAAAGGCATGGTTGTTAGGCGATCAGTGGGATACCGTTATGAACTATGATGCATTTATGGAGCCAATCACATGGTTTTTGACTGGTGTGGAGAAGCACAGTGATGAGTTCCGTGGTGACCTGCTTGGAAATCCGGATGCATTTACTGGAGCGCTGCGTCACCATATGTCGCGGTTTAATCAGAACTCTCTGGAAATCGCGATGAATGAATTGTCCAATCATGATCATTCACGATTCCTGACACGTACAAACCGCCGTGTTGGACGAATCCATACGATGGGACCGGAGGCGGCCGGAGAGAATATCAACAAGGGTGTATTCCGGGAGGCAGTTGTATTTCAGATGACATGGCCGGGCGCACCGACGATCTACTATGGTGATGAAGCCGGACTTTGTGGCTGGACCGATCCGGATAATCGGCGTGGATACCCGTGGGGCAGAGAAGATCAGGAGCTGATTCAGTTCCACCGTGATATCATCAAGGTACACAAAGACAGTGAGGCGCTGATGAAGGGATCTGTGATGTTCCTGCATGGCGCATATAAGGTAGTCAGCTATGGACGATTCCTACCGGGCGAGGCAGTGGTTGTGATTCTGAACAACGACTATGAGCCGCATGAGCTGAACCTGCATGTGCGCAGACTCGGTGTACAGGATGGTGCGGTGATGAAAACCTGTATTACAACGACGGAGAGTGGCTATCAGATGGATGAGGCGGAATATGTTGTTGCGAATAACAAGTTGAAAATCACGGTAGGACCGATTTCAGCGGTCGTATTGAAATATACAGAGCATTCTGCATAAATTAAAAATGGTAAATGATTTGAGTCCCTGTTTCGGAAACGGAACAGGGATTTTTTATACCCATAGTTACGGCAAAAGGAACTTTAGCTAGTTTTATGCAAAAACCCAATATGTGAGAATAAAAACAGATTGTTGTGAAAAGCGAGGGTATGCATAAAGTGGTGCTAATGTCGTTAAAACTATATCTTGCATGGGGATGCCTGACGCTTGCAATTTTGATTTTAGGTATTTTGATATATATGATGCTTCGGGAACGAAAGCGGGGGAAGAATTCCTGAGTAGTTTGCCGGTATATATAGGCACAGTGGAAAACGAGGTGTAAAAACATGCAGGATCATGCTTTTTATGAGCGCATAGGAGCAAAATTTCAGAGTGAGCGGGAACGGCAGAAAATAACCAGAGAGCATATGGCGGAGCAGATCAACATTTCCTCCAAATTCCTGTATGAGATAGAGAGCGGAAGAAAAGGCTTTTCGTGCGAGATATTTCGGAATATGTGTAAATATCTGCATGTAAATGCGGATTATATTCTGGAGGAAGATGATGTTGCCAGCAGCCAGATGCGAATCGAGACGATGACACGTGATTTCTCCATAGAGGAAATGAATTATCTTGTGAAAATGATTGAGGGAATCCGTGAGATGCGCAAGGCATACGAGCAGAACGACAAAATTGGTTGACAGCCGGGACATCCTGTGCTATTTCTTATACAGATAAGAGATACGATCAAGGAGGCAATTATGGTTAAACATATTATTTTGTGGACATTGAAAGAGACAGATGCGGACAAGAAGGCAGAGATCCTTGCAAATATGAAGGAGCATCTGGAAGGCTTGGCAGGTAAGGTGCCGGGACTTATTGAGGTGCATGTAAGAACAAATCCGCTTGCATCTTCGAATGCAGAGGTTATGCTTGATACCACGCTGGAGAATGAGGATATGCTGAAGGGCTACCAGAAGCATCCGGCACATGTAGAAGTTGCAAATACATATGTGCGTCCATATACAGATGTGCGTATGTGCATGGATTACGAAGTGTAACGAATAAAAAGAATGGAAAACGCAGAGGATAACGGGAGTGCAGGGCATTCCCGTTATTTTTTAGACTGCATTCATTGAAAAAAGAACGCTTGTTCTATACAAATAAAAAAAGATGTGGTAGAATGATGTATGTAATTTGGAACTACACAGAAACTGGAGAATAGCATGGATCATTTTGAATTGGTATCGGAATATGCACCGACCGGAGATCAGCCGGAGGCAATCGAAGGACTGGTAAAGGGTTTTCAGGAAGGAAAGAAATGCCAGACATTGCTAGGTGTCACAGGTTCCGGAAAGACTTTTACGATGGCAAATGTCATCGCCAAATTAAATAAACCGACGATCATCATATCGCACAATAAGACATTGGCAGCACAGCTTTACAGTGAGTTCAAGGCGTTTTTTCCGCACAATGCGGTGGAGTATTTTGTAAGTTATTATGATTATTACCAGCCGGAGGCATATGTGCCGTCGACGGACACCTATATTGCGAAGGATTCTGCTATCAATGATGAGATCGATAAGATGCGGCACAGCGCGACATCTGCCCTGATCGAGCGGAAAGATGTTGTGGTTGTATCTTCCGTATCTTGCATCTATGGCTTGGGTGATCCGGAAGAATATAAGAACATGATGCTCTCGCTCCGACCGGGTATGGAGAAGAATCGGGATGAACTGATCCGGCAGTTGATTGATATTCAGTACACACGGAATGAGATGGATTTCACGCGTGGAACCTTCCGTGTGAAAGGTGATATCGTAGATATCCTTCCGGTATCGACGTTTGAAGATGGTATCCGGATTGAATTTTTCGGTGACGAGATCGACCGGATCGTGGAGTTTGATCCGCTGACCGGCGAGATCAAACGTGCGCTTTCCTTTGCTTGTATCTTCCCGGCATCCCATTATGTTGTTGCACCGGAGAAGATGAAGCATGCAATCGTGGAGATCGACGAGGAATTAAAACAGCAGGTGGCATATTTCAAAGAGAATGACAAGCTGCTGGAAGCACAGCGTATCCGTGAGCGGACAGAGTTCGATATGGAGATGCTGCAGGAGACAGGATTTTGCTCCGGCATTGAGAATTATTCACGGATACTGGCGGGCATGAAAACGGGTGCCACACCGAATACACTGCTGAATTTCTTCGATGGCGATTATCTGATCATCGTGGATGAGTCACACATCACATTGCCGCAGGTGCGCGGTATGTATGCAGGTGATCGTTCCAGAAAGACAACGCTGGTTGATTATGGATTCCGTCTGCCGTCGGCACTGGATAACCGTCCGTTGAATTTTCAGGAGTTTGAATCAAAAATCGACAAGATCTTATATGTATCGGCAACGCCGTCCGATTATGAGAAGGAACACGAAGAAAACCGTGTTGAACAGATTATCCGTCCGACCGGACTGTTAGACCCAGAGGTAGAAGTGCGACCGATCGAAGGACAGGTGGATGATCTTGTATCGGAAGTGAACAAAGAAGTTGCAAAGGGTAATAAGATATTGGTCACAACGCTGACAAAGCGTATGGCAGAGGATCTGACCGACTATATGAAGCAGCTTGATATCAAGGTCAAATATCTGCATTCGGATATTGATACGCTGGAACGTCTGGAGATTGTGCGTGATCTTCGAATGGGCGTATTTGATGTGCTGGTCGGAATCAATCTGCTTCGTGAGGGACTCGATATCCCGGAAATCACACTTGTTGCGATTCTGGATGCGGATAAGGAAGGATTCCTGCGTTCGGAGACATCGCTTGTGCAGACGATTGGACGAGCTGCGCGTAACGTGGATGGACATGTTATCATGTATGCGGATACGATCACGGATTCGATGCGGCATGCAATCGACGAGACGAACCGTCGACGGAAGATTCAGGACGCCTACAACAAGGAACATGGTATTACGCCGCAGAGTATCAAGAAGGATATCCGTGATTTGATCAGTCTGGATATGGGCGAGAGTGTGACAACGAAGAAGAAGGAACGCGAGAAAGATCTGGAGTCTATGACGAAGAAGGAACTGAATGCAGAGATTGCACGTCTGACAAAGAAGATGAACAAGGCAGCGATGGAACTTAACTTCGAGGAGGCAGCGGTGCTTCGTGATGAGTTGAAGGAATTAAAGATTGCCTTGCGGGATTATGATGATTAGTTTACAATTATTTTAGTTATACTAAGTCTTAAATAAAATAATAAGGAGGAGCTTGCGATGGAAAGAGATGAATTGATTGAGGAGATCTCAAGAAGAAAAGGAATTGCGATGGAAGAGGTTGCAGAAATCTTAGATGAGGAGGATGCAATCTGTTTAGAAGAGGAAGCAAAGTTTGTACAGCAGATGAAGAAAAAGAAGAGAAGAAAGAAGATGTGTATGCTTGGAACAATCACGGTATTTCTTGCAGGTGCAATCTGCGCGCTCTTTGTCCTTGACAAGAAGGAGAAAATCAACATGTCCGATTTGGAAGATATGGTGAAGGAGAACGTGAAGAAATATACAGACAAGTATATGGATAAGATTAAGAAATTTAGCTAGACAAAGGAGTAAGCGGAAACAGACGTCATGAGTGAACATAAGTATATCACCATCAAAGGTGCAAGAGAACACAATTTAAAGAACATTGACATCAGGATTCCGCGTGATCAGTTTGTAGTATTGACAGGACTTTCCGGTTCCGGTAAGTCCTCTCTTGCTTTTGATACGATCTATGCGGAAGGACAGCGAAAATATATGGAGTCTCTGTCGTCCTATGCACGACAGTTTTTGGGACTTGCGGACAAGCCGGATATTGACTCGATTGAGGGACTTTCCCCGTCCATTTCCATCGATCAGAAATCAACGAACCGGAACCCGCGTTCCACGGTTGGAACGGTAACAGAAATCTATGATTATCTGCGTCTTCTGTATGCACGTATCGGAATCCCACATTGCCCGAAGTGTGGGAAAGAGATTGCAAGACAGACGGTCGATCAGATGGTTGATGAGATTATGGAGCTGCCTGCCGGTACGAAATTCCAGTTGCTCGCGCCCGTTGTGCGTGGACGGAAGGGTGAACATGTCAAGCTGCTGCAGCAGGCGAAGAAAAGCGGTTATGTGCGCGTGATTGTGGATGACAGTATGTATGATCTGTCAGAGGAAATCAAGCTCGATAAGAACAAGAAGCATAATATCGATATTGTTGTTGACCGGCTCGCGGTCAAAGAGGGCATTGAAAGCCGTCTGACGGATTCCATCGAGACAGTTCTGAAGCTGGCAGAAGGTCTGGTTAAGGTGGATGTGATTGGTGGAGAAACAATGTTATTTTCTGACAGCTTCTCCTGCCTGGATTGTGGCATCAGCATCGAGGAGATCGAGCCGCGAAGCTTCTCGTTCAACAATCCATTTGGCGCATGTCCTTGTTGTACTGGGCTTGGATTCAAGACAGAATTTGATATTGATCTGATTATCCCGGACGACAGTCTGACTCTGAATGAAGGGGCAATCGCTGTACCGGGCTGGCAGTCCAGTGGGGATAAGAAGAGTTACGCGCATGCATGTCTCGAAGCGCTTGCCAAAGAATACAAGTTCTCTTTGGATGTACCATTTAAGGATCTGCCGGAAGAGGCAAAGCATGTGATCCTGTACGGAACCGAAGGTGAGAAAATCTATGTGCACTATAAGAGTGCCTATAACGGAAAAGATGCATTTTATGCAAACTACGAGGGATTGCTTCGGAATCTGCAGCGCCGGTACAGAGAGACGACTGCAGAATCGGTTAAGCAGGACTATGAGACGTATATGACCGTGACACCATGTGAGGTGTGTCATGGTAAGAGACTGAAGCCAGAGTCTCTGGCAGTTACGATTGGTGGAAAGAACATCGCGGATGTCACAGATCTGTCTGTGGTAGCCTTGCATGATTTTCTCTCGAAATTAGAGCTTACTGACCGACAGAAGATGATTGGTGCACAGGTGTTAAAGGAGATTCAGGCGAGACTTGGATTCATGATCAATGTCGGTCTGGATTATCTGACACTGTCGCGTGCAACGGGAACCTTGTCCGGTGGAGAAGCCCAGCGTATCCGTCTGGCAACCCAGATTGGTTCCGGTCTGGTTGGAGTGGCATACATTCTGGATGAGCCAAGTATCGGACTGCATCAGCGTGACAATGATAAGTTGATCGCAGCACTGAAGCGTCTGCGTGACCTTGGAAATACTTTGCTTGTCGTAGAACATGACGAGGATACGATGCTTGCGGCGGATCACGTCATTGATATCGGACCGGGAGCAGGTGCAAATGGCGGTGAAGTTGTGGCACAGGGAACCGCAGAGGAGATCATGCAGTGTTCGGAGTCTGTCACGGGTGCATACTTAAGCGGCAGGATCAAGATTCCGGTACCGGAGGAGCGGAGAACACCGACCGGATATATCGAGGTGCTTGGTGCCAGACAGAACAACTTGAAGAATATTGATGTGAAGTTCCCGCTTGGTGTGATGACCTGTGTGACAGGTGTATCCGGTTCTGGAAAGAGTTCGCTTGTGAATGAGATCTTATATAAGCATCTGGCGAGAACTCTGAACCGTGCGAAGGTAAAACCGGGCAAGCATGACGGTATCACAGGACTGGACCAGTTAGATAAGATTATCAACATTGACCAGTCTCCGATCGGCAGAAGCCCACGTTCCAACCCGGCAACTTATACAGGTGTCTTTGATCTGATTCGTGATTTGTTTGCGAATACAAAGGATGCAAAGGCAATGGGTTACACGAAAGGGCGATTCTCCTTCAATGTTGCAGGTGGTCGTTGTGAGGCGTGCCGTGGCGATGGTATCATCAAGATTGAGATGCATTTCTTAGCAGATGTATATGTGCCGTGTGAAGTCTGTCATGGAAAGCGTTATAACCGGGAGACATTGGAAGTCAAGTACAAGGGCAAGAGTATCTACGATGTACTTGATATGACAGTCGATGAAGCGTGTAAGTTCTTCGCGCATGTGCCATCTGTCCTGCGCAAGATCTCGACCTTGCAGGAGGTTGGACTTGGCTATATCAAGCTTGGACAGCCATCGACAACATTGTCTGGTGGAGAAGCGCAGCGAATCAAGCTTGCAACAGAGCTTTCCCGCCGCAGTACAGGCAGAACGATCTATGTATTAGATGAACCGACAACCGGATTGCATTTTGCGGATGTACACCGTCTGGTCGATATCCTGCGCCGCTTGTGTGAGGGCGGAAATACAGTTGTTGTCATCGAACACAATCTGGACGTCATTAAAACCGCTGATTATATCATTGATATCGGACCGGAAGGTGGCGAAGGCGGTGGAACAGTTGTTGCAACTGGAACACCGGAAGAGATTGTGAAGTGCAAGAAGAGTTATACGGGGCAGTATCTGAAGAAATATTTGAAGAAGTAAGATAAAAAATAAAAAATTTCAATAAAAAACCGAAGAAAATGTATGTTCCAAATTATAATTCTTGGTTACAATTTAGAAAAATGAGTACTTGCGAAGCAGTAGAATTTGTAGACATATATTCTACCGCAGGTTCATGCATATACGATGTATTGAAGCTAAGAGGTTCTAAATGTTCTGATAGATGTGATGAAGACGCACGCAACCGCCGCCAATTCGCCATCCGTGGCTCAGTGGCGGCTTGTTTGAACATCGTGTTCAAACATTGCTGATATTTTACAGAACATTAAGAACCACTAAGCCTCAAACATATGTATATTGCATGAATCCTGCGGCAGAATATATCAGATACATATTGATTCTGCTTCGCAAGAAACAGGCTTGATTATAAGGAGGGTACAACATGTATATTGCGAAGGATACAAGATACGACAATATGAAGTACAATTATTGTGGTGCAAGTGGTTTGAAATTGCCTGCAGTTTCTTTGGGACTTTGGCACAACTTTGGCTCGAACGGAAATTTTGATACGATGGTAGATATGTGTGAGACAGCATTTGATAACGGTATCACACATTTGGATCTGGCGAATAATTATGGACCATATGATGGCGCTGCTGAGGAGAACTTCGGCAAGATCTTAGATAAGAGCCTGCGTCCATACCGGGACGAGATGATCATCTCTACGAAGGCTGGATATACGATGTGGCCGGGCCCTTACGG